>NZ_FUKJ01000235.1 GCF_900163745.1 Crenothrix polyspora | reverse complement strand
GTCTCTTCAAGCTTATAAAGTTATTGAGGCATCGTTATGGCCACTGTAGAATATAAAAAACCCTGCGATCTTTGCGGCCAGCCTGTCGAAATTGAAGGCTTTACCCTGGTTACCGACAAAGGCGAACAGCTGTTTTGTTGCGGGGGCTGTGTCAGTATTTATCGCTTGCTGCACGGCAATACGGTTATGACAAACACTAAACCACCATCACATAATAAAAAAGAGGATTCTTAAAACAATGAAAGCCTGTGATTCTTGTAACGGCCGTGCTGTCATCGGCAAACACCACAATAATGTCCCTGTCTGGAAAAGGGCAATTGGCATGGTGCTGGTGTATTTACCCATCGTCACCTTGCCGTTTGTGTTTATCAGCGCCTATTTAACCTATTACCACCTGATTTTAATCGGCGGCGAGAACATTAAAAAATTCTCTGATTTCCTGCCGGAACGTGCCAGCCATCGCTACACGCTGAAAAACCAAATTACGATGGATGCGTCTTTTATGGCCAGTTTGTCACAGTACAGACTGTTCTGGATACTTAATTGCACCTGGTATTGCCCCGTTAGCGTAGCGTTAATGGAATGGCATGCCTATTTGGTAAAACTGGTGGAAAACTGGTGGTGTCCGTTCACCCACGCTAAAAAAGAAGGCTATAGCAATGCCAAAATTGATAAATCTTTCTGGCATATCTACCCCGAAGACATCGTTAAATTGGATACAGAAGACCGCGACAACCCCATCTGGAATGACGAGCAAGATAAGTAAATCGGCCGCTCATGCAAATAGGATCTTATCAACTCAGTAATAAGCTGATAGTCGCGCCGATGGCTGGCATCAGTGACCGCCCATTTCGGGCTGTGTGCAAACAATTTGGCGCAGGCTTGGCTGTGTCTGAAATGGTTGCCTCCCATCCCGATTTACGCCTGCATGAAAAGACCTTATTAAAAGCCAATCATGACGGTGAAACCGGCCTACGCTCGGTGCAGATTGTCGGCACTAACCCAGCGCAGATGGCAGATGCAGCCAGATTTAACGCAGAGCGTGGCGCTCATATTATTGACATTAATATGGGCTGTCCGGCTAAAAAAGTCTGTGCTGTCGCAGCAGGCTCGGCGTTGTTGCGTGATGAGCCTTTGGTGCGGCAAATTTTGGATGCGGTTGTGGGTGCGGTGGATATTCCGGTGACACTGAAGATCCGTACCGGCTGGGATCTGGAAAACCGCAATGCGGTGAATATAGCCAAGATTGCTGAAAACGCGGGTGTTAGCGCGTTGACGATTCATGGCAGAACCCGCGCCTGTAAATTTGAAGGTCATGCCGAATACGATACCATCACCGCCGTTAAACAAGCCGTCAACATTCCGATTATTGCCAACGGCGATATTGATAGCGCGGAAAAAGCCGTACAGGTTTTGCAACACACTGGCGCAGATGCCATTATGATCGGTCGGGCTGCACAAGGTAATCCGTGGCTGTTCCGTGAAATCGAGCATTTTATGCGCTACGGTACACCCTTGGCCAAGCCGTCGCTGGCCGATATTCATCACGTACTGGCCGATCATCTGGAAAAACTCTATAGTTTTTACGGTGCTATGATGGGTGTTAGAATAGCCCGCAAGCACATCGGTTGGTATTTTAATCGCCTTAACGCCATCAGCCACAGCACTAAACAATCAATCAACCAAGCGCAAACACCCACCCAACAAAGTCAGTTGGTTGCTATGGCATTTAACCATTTAACGAGTGAGATTGCCGCATAATGGAAGCATCCCAAAAAAACGCCGAAATTGTTGAAATTAAACCCAGACGCGCCGATGACGTGCCGCTGTCCATCCATGTTAAAATCGCTATAGACCATTATTTTGCTCATTTAAATGGCTATGATGCGGTTGATTTGTACGAGATAGTGATGAGCGAAGTTGAAAAACCGTTATTGGAAGCAGTGCTAGAGCACACTGGACATAATCAGACTAAAGCCGCCAAAGCCTTGGGCTTAAGTCGCAGTACGTTACGCAAAAAACTCGATCAATATCAAATTTCGTAAGCATTGCTATTACACGTTAGCTGGGCGCTTGACATTAATGCCTTTGTACATAGAATGTAACCATGATTAAGTTTGAATGGGATATAACAAAAGCAACTACCAACCAGAAAAAACATTGTATTTCTTTCGAAGAAGCCAAATCCGTTTTTTACGATGAGTTCGCAGTTCAATTTTATGATGACTCACACTCAGAAGCAGAACACCGTTTCTTGATGCTTGGCTTTAGTTGTGAATCCAGAATGCTGCTTGTCTGTCACTGTGAAAGGTACTCAGGCAGTACGATTAGAATAATATCAGCTCGCAAAGCAACGAAAAATGAATCCAAACATTATAAGGGTAGCCAATCATGAAAGCGGAATATGATCTTTCCCAAATGAAATCACGGAAAAACCCCTATGCCTCAAAATTGAAAAAGTCAGTAACGATAAGACTGGGCGAGGATGTCGTTGGCTATTTCAAAGAAATGGCTGAAGGTACTGGTGTACCCTATCAAAGCCTAATTAACTTGTATCTTAGAGATTGTGTAAGTCAGCACAGAACCATTGATATATCCTGGTTATCAAAAACATAATTCAACGCTATACACGTTGTTTTAGGATTGAGCTAAATCAGAGTGTGATTATAATGTGGTTTTATTTTGTAGGATTTCGAGAGCACATTAAATGGACTTTGAATGGGATCAAACAAAGGCACACACAAACCAGAGAAAACATGGTATTTCCTTTCTCGAAGCGACTGAAGTATTTTCTGACGAACACTCTTCGTGTGTCCCCGACCCAGACCATTCACATGATGAAGAAAGATATTTACTTTTTTGAATCTCTTTGAAAGGTAACCCTCTTGTAATATCGTTTACCGAAAGATCAGAAACTGTTCGAATAATTTCAGCGCGGCTAATGACCCGCCAGGAGCATACTGCATATGAACAATGAAGATACATTAAGACCTGAATACTCGGCTGACTTGATCAAATCTGGAGTGCGTGGAAAATATGCCAGTCTTTATCGGGAAGGTACTAATATCGTTTTAGTTGACGCTGACCTACACAGGATTTTTCCAGATTCTGAAGCAGTCAACCGTGCTCTGCGCAAATATGCCCAAGAGCACCAAATGATACATACTTGAATAAGTGCATCCAGATTTCGAGGGTGTAAAGCGGGCTATCTATCATTTTTTTGATTATTTGAAACACTATGAATTGGCAAGAATTATCCAGTGCATCACATTATAAAACGGCGATGGCAGTTAAAAATGAAATGGCCAACGGCAATCTACCTGAGGCTGTTATCGGCATAGAGGAGTTAATACACGCCTTGTCCCGTTCAGAAAAACGTGCGTTAAAAAGCCAGATGATCAGGCTCATGCTGCATATTATCAAATGGCAATCCCAATCTGAAAGACGTTCTTTAAGTTGGGTTGCCAGCATAAGAGATGCGCGTGAAGAAATTGCGGATATTCAGGAAGAAACGCCTAGCTTAAATGAGAATGTCGTTAAGGAATTATGGGATAAGGTATTTATTATTGCCAAGCGTGATGCTCAGGCGGAAATGGGTAAAAAATCTGTTGTAACTTCCTTATCTTGGCAGGCCGTTTTTGATGATGATTATGATTTACTTGACGAAGATTTCTCTAATTGATTCCGGCCAGTAGTTACACTCCCATTACTGCTGAGTAAAAACCACTATGAAACGTAGCGCAAGACGAACTATCCAAGTAACGCCTTTTCGGTGTTTTTTGTGTCGCCTAAAAGCGCCTATTTTTGGTTTCCGTAGACAATATAAACTCAATAAACTCGCGCAAAATAACCCCTACGTGTTCTATTAAAAAATCAACCCGATTCAAAACCACCGTATCCAAAGGTAACCATGCAAAAAAAAATTACGCGGGCACTGGTCAGTGTTTCCGATAAAACCAATGTTGTTGAATTTTGCCGCGAACTGCACCAGTTAGGCATTGAAATTTTATCTACCGGTGGCACAGCCAAAACCCTGGCCGAAAACAACATTCCGGTTATCGAAGTGTCCGAACACACCGGCTCACCAGAAATCATGGATGGCCGCGTTAAAACCCTGCACCCTAAAATTCACGGCGGCATACTGGCACGTCGCGGTATTGATGAAGCGGTGATGGCTGAAAATGACATCCAGCCGATTGATATGGTGGTGGTCAATTTATACCCGTTCGAGCAAACCATC
>NZ_FUKJ01000116.1 GCF_900163745.1 Crenothrix polyspora | reverse complement strand
AATTAATGCTCCATGCCGCCGTCCTGGAAAGGCACGGCAAAGCCCTTATTTTGCCAGCCCTGCCAGGTTCCGGAAAAAGCACACTGGCCGCCGCTTTAGCACAACGTGGCTGGCGTTTTCTTTCCGATGAGTTTTGTTTGATTCACCCAGCAGATGGCCAAGTGATTCCCATCCCCAGACCCACGCCCCTAAAAAACGAATCCATTGCTGTTATCCGCAATTTTGCCAGCGATGTTTTTATTGGTCCTTTGTTTGAAAAAACCCGCAAAGGCACGATCGGTCATCTACGCGCACCGGCTGCAAGTATCGAACGCATGAAAGAAACCGCCACGCCAACCTGGATCGTTTTTCCAAAATACCAAAGCCAGTCAGCGGTAATGCTGGAACCGCTTAGCAAATCGGCGGCCTTTCTTAAATTGGCCACCAACTCGTTTAACTATACGTTGCTGGGTGACACCGGGTTCAAGGCGATTAAATCGATAATAAACACTTGTGACGGTTACAGCCTGTGTTACAGCAATCTGGATGATGTCATTACCCAACTTGATGCACTGCCAAACAATGGCCGATAAGCGTTATACACCCGGCCAATCTGTACTGCTGGCGTGTTTGAAAAAACCGCAAAGCGTCACAGTGCTCACTGTTTCACAATGGTCATTGTTGCTTAGAATGGCCAAAACCTGCAAGCTGACCGCACATGTCGCCTGGTGGATAGATCAGCATAATCTTAGCCATAGCGTGCCCGACAAAGTCATCAATCATTTTCAGGCGGCACGCGCGGTAGTTGCGTATCGTCGGCGTATGGCTTTTTGGGAGATGAATCGTTTGCAACGCGCCCTGGCAGAGTGTGATACCGATATTGTTGTCTTAAAAGGCTGTGCTTATTTACTGGCTGAGATTCCTTTTGCGCACGCACGCCTGTTTGCCGATGTTGATATTATGGTTGAAAAATCCACCATAGATCGCATCGAACAAAGCCTGTTGGCACAAAACTGGCAAACCTTGAAGCTTGATGCTTATGATCAGAGTTACTACCGGGTATGGATGCACGAGATACCGCCGTTACGCCATGTCTCAAGAACAATGGAAGTGGATATACATCATACGATCATCCCGCCGACCAGCGAGTTACGACCCGATCCGGCATTATTGATGCGCGATGCGATTAACTTGAATAATACGCCGTTCAAAGTACTGTCGCCCTGCGATATGGTGTTGCACAGTGCGGTACATCTTTTCTTTGATTCCGACCTTGGCAACAAGCTACGTGATTTGGTTGATCTGGATCAGCTGTTAAAACATTTTAATGCAGGCAATGTCGATTTTTTTGATGGGTTGCTAAAACGCGCTGATATGCTGGGCTTACAGCGACCGCTTTATTATACCTTGCGTTACAGCCATCAGTTGCTCGCCACACCTATCCCCAATGACATTTTGCAGCGCAGCCAAACCTTTGCGCCTCCTGTACCGGTACGGGTGCTAATGGATGCTTTAATACCCGTGGCTTTACTGCCGGAACATCCCGATGAGTCTTCTCTAGCAGTACGCTTTGCCCGCTGGCTGCTGTATATGCGCTCGCATTATTTACGTATGCCACTTAAACTGTTGATACCGCACCTGGCACGTAAAAGCCTGATGCGGTTTACCCGTGTGCAAAGCGTCAGCTAGCGTTACGCAAAAACGCATCGAACATCAATAAGCTCCATATCGGCGAGCTGTAATCACGCAAGCCGCTTTGATGCTGGTTGAGCATGTGCTGAATAAAATCCTGATTAAACAAGCCACACTGCTGGATTCTTTCCCCTAACAGCGCTTCCTTTACTTTGTCTTTTAATGCGCCTTTAAACCAGCTACTTAATGGCACGGAAAAGCCCATTTTCGGGCGGTATAAAATATCGTCCGACAAATAGTTTTCTAAGGATTTTTTGAAAATATATTTACCTTCCCGACCATTGAGTTTTATTTCCGGTTGCAGTCCTGCTATCCACTCCACCAGTTTATGATCCAGCAAGGGCACACGGACTTCCAAAGCGTGCGCCATACTGGCGCGGTCAACTTTGGTTAGAATATCACCGGGTAAATAGGTTTTAAGATCCAGATATTGCACCATCGACAACGGATTATCGGTCGGCGCTTTAGCAATATGTTTTCTAAACACTTCGATGGCTTGGTAACCTTGCAAGTCAGTCTTTAATTGCTCACTGAACAGCTGGCTACGCATCGCATTGGATAATACTGACACGCTATGAAAATAACCTTCTACCGAGTCTCGCGCCAGCGATTCAAACGTTGATTTGGCACGAAATATTTTTGGTGCCCAATCAGCTTTAGGATAGATTTGGCCTAATAACCCAAACACGGGCTTTCTTACCGAGTAGGGTAATTTTGAACGCACCCGCTCTTCATACACATGCCAGCGATGCCGACGGTAACCGGCCAGATTCTCATCACCGCCGTCGCCGGACAATACCACGGTCACCTGTTTTTTGGCCAATTCGCAGACACGATAAGTGGGTAAAGCCGAGCTGTCGGCATAAGGCTCATCATAAAGTCCGGCCAATTGCTCAATCAGGCTAAAATCATCGGGATCAACCTGTTCAACACGATGTGCGGTGTGATAGCG
>NZ_FUKJ01000331.1 GCF_900163745.1 Crenothrix polyspora | reverse complement strand
GGCATAAACACGCCAGTATCATATACTACATGTAGTGGCTACCCCACGAAATCGGGAAGAGCCAAAATTGCTTCAAAGCCTGGGTTTTTAGGCTAATGTATATACTACGATGTGGTTTGAGTCGATCAGAGTTTGTTTTGAGAAAGTGGGGGTAGGTGGGGTGATGTTGCTAGGTCACAAACGAGAGATTATTGATGCTGTCATGTTTTAGCCAGGAGGGGAGAGGGACGTGTTTTTCTGTATCTACGCGCAACAAGGCGATGATATGAGGTGTGCAAAACTGCCTGCTTGCCCACCTCACCTTCGCTATTAAAATCTAGCAACACGCTTTTCAAAAAATGTACGGTAGTCAAAAATTTTCCACCCTCCTATAATCCGCCCCGTACCAACCGGACAAGTGCTCTATTAGTCTTGTTAATCCATCTGCCATGTCCATCATCGCTATAGATAACCCATGCAGTTTTAGTGTCATTATCACCATAAAGGACTGTCGGTGACGATGACCAGAACAGTGTAGGCGACAGCGTATTTGGGAAAGCTGTCAAATTAATGGCAGGGGCTTTACATTGCCTTTCAACAATCGACCTTAATTCCTTAATATTAGGAACGCGCCAATCTTTTTTTCCGGCAAAACCAGCACCGTTATTGACAACTTGCGCTCGTTTCAAGGCATTTTGCCAAGTATAGCCAGCAGCAATACCCGTACACGTATTATTGTTCCAGGTTTGACCTTCGCTACAACGTTTCCACATCAATCCGGTTTTATTATCTGTCACCGTACCATCACCGTTATCAGTAAATTGGGATGTAGGCGTGGTAGATGCAATAGTCGCCGGATCACAAGTTTGCGCCTGACCGATGATAGGTGACAATATGGCTAACAGGCACAACATTAACTTTGAGGGTTGTCTGGACATAATTTTACTCCAAGCTTGACTGATTGATTGCTAAACAAGGCGATGTTTGAAACCACCTCTAATGCCGACCCATCACAGATGATAAGGCGGCAAGAACCTGTTTTTTCAAATTAGCGCTTCTTGTATTCTGCTTAATCTTTTTTGCAGTAACAGGAAAATGACACGCTACTTGCTGGTTTCCTAAAAAATGATGAGGTGGGGCTAATATTTTTACTCATAAATATTCCCCCTAAAAAATCACGGCCCAGTACGCACTAGCCAGACAGGAAGCTTGACATTCTTGGCATTCCAGTCGTCGGTAGCATCATAGAAAAGCACATTCCAGGCATTAGCCTTGCTAATATTACTGACATAAGGCGATGATGACCAAAATCCATTAGTATTGATATTTGGAAAATAGTCTGTATCAATCGTAGGAATTGAACGATCAAGACTGGCAATGTTGAGTAACTCATGCACATCCGGCATACGCCAATCATTGTGTCCGCACCACGTTGCTGCATTGACTGCTTTTACGTAAGCATCAGTATCACATTGACTGGTACCGCCACAATTTCCTTGATTTTGTATACCTGCATTGCCGCCATTTTTAGTGTTATCGGGTTGATACCAGGTATAGGTCCAGTCCTTGTCATGCAGACCACTGTCATCCGTTTTCACTTCCCACATTAAACCGGTCACATTGTCTTGTACACAAGCCCAATCTGGGCTATTGGCAGGTAATAAAGCGCCAGCACTGCTGATCTTTGTGAAGCTAAACCCTGCATAACCATCGCTATTATTATTGCTGGTTTTGTCACGACCAAAATCGCCATCCTGACCTGGAAAAGTAGCCAGCGGGCAAATGCTATCATTCGTGGTAGCATTCGCACAGGTAATGATACCGGTATCATTGAGCTTGCTAAGTACGCCTGTTTGCTTGGTAAAGGTAGCGGTAACAGATTTAGCCGCATTTATCGTAAGCGTACAAGTAGTGGTATTCGATGGGCATGTACCGCCCCACCCATCAAATAGGGCATTAGCATCTGGCATAGCGGTTAAGGTAACACTGTTACCTACACCGAAAGAGGCGAAACAAGTCGCACCGCAATCAATACCCGCAGGCGTACTGACTACTTTGCCGGTTCCCGTACCATTTTTAGCAACTGTCAATGTCGTTGAAATTTTAGCGTCAAAATTGGCAGAAACTGATTTAACCGTATTCATGGTCGGCACACAATTAGCCCCCGTGCAATCACCACTCCAACTCGTAAATGTGGAATTTGCATCAGGAACAGGTGTTAACGTTACTGATTGACCCTGTAGAAAAGCATAAGTGCATGTGGAAGGACAATTGATGCCGGCAGGCGAACTGGTCACACTGCCTTGCCCTGTTCCCGTTCTCCCAACGCTGAGTGACACGGGCGGCGCTTTCAAGGCAAATTGTGCTGTGATTTGCTGGTCTTTGTCGACAATAACCTTGCATTGGTTGGGTC
>NZ_FUKJ01000356.1 GCF_900163745.1 Crenothrix polyspora | reverse complement strand
CTTTAGGGATACCCACCCTGAAGGACAGGGCTATGCAGGCCTTGCACCTGCTGGCACTGCAACCCATTGCGGAAATAACCGCAGACCCCAACTCCTATGGCTTCCGGCCAGATCGGGCGTGTCGGGATGCGGCGGCGCAATGTTTTATTGCGCTGGCCAAAAAGAAGTCGCCGCGCTGGGTGCTGGATGCGGATATTGCCGGCTGTTTCGACAACATCAGCCACGACTGGTTAATGGCCAATATCCCAATGGACAAGGCCATCCTCCAGAAATGGCTGGCCAGTGGTTTTGTGGAAAAAGGCCAATGGTTTGCCACACAAGCGGGGACTCCGCAAGGGGGTATTATCTCGCCGACATTGGCTAACATGGCCTTGGACGGCATGGAAGCGGTATTGAAAAAACACTTCGGCGGCAGGATTGGTAAGACCAAGAAATGCCGTCAAGTCAACTTCATCCGTTATGCCGATGACTTTGTGATTACCGGTGTCGATAAGGATACGCTGATACGGGCACGGTCATTGATCGAGGTATTTTTACAGGACAGGGGCTTGTCGTTGTCCGAAGAAAAAACCAAGATCGTGCCTATTGAAGAAGGCTTTGATTTTCTGGGCTGGAACGTCCGCAAGTATGGCGGCAAGCTGCTCATCAAGCCCGCACGTAAAAACGTGCAGGCCTTGCTGCGTAAAACCCGAAAAATCATCAAGTCCAACCCGACCGCAAAACAGGAAAACCTGATTTGGCAGCTTAACCCCGTCATCCGTGGCTGGGCGAACTACCATCAAAACCAGGTGTCCAAATCCACCTTTGCTAAGGTTGACCATCTCATCTGGAAACAGCTTTGGGACTGGTCGCGGAGGCGGCATGGCAACAAGTCTGTCAAGTGGGTTAAGGACAGGTATTTTCCGCGTGAAGGCAACCGAAAATGGGTTTTTAGTACAACGGTGCTAGCAGAAGATGGCGACAGGAAAACGGTAAAACTGGTGAAAGCCAGTGACACCCCCATCCGCCGCCATGTCAAAATCCAAAGCAGGGCAAATCCGTTTGACCCAGACTGGGAACAGTACTTCGAGAAAAGGCTAGGCCTGCAAATGAAGCATAATCTCAGGGGCTACAACAAGCTGCTCGCGCTATGGACGATACAGGAAGGCCTTTGTTTAAATTGCAACCAAAAAATCACGCAGGAAACTGGATGGAATATCCATCATATCCAGCGTAGGGTGGATGGCGGCAAAAACAGGGTATTCAACCTGCAATTGCTGCACCCGAACTGCCACAGGCAAATCCACAACCGTGATAGAAAGTGATGGCCGCCTCCGGTCAAACGGGGGTTAGAAAGGCTTGAGCCGTGTGCGGGGAAACTCGCACGCACGGTTCTTAGAGGGGGATGGTGCAGTAATGCACTGTCCCTACTCGACTGCCAAACTATGCACAGCAGGGCTAAACTCACACCTACAGTATTTCTAATCAGGATTAGTTATGTAGAATTTGTAGGTTGGTTTAGCGATAGCATAACCCAACATTTTCTCAAACCAGTATGTTGGGTTA
>NZ_FUKJ01000329.1 GCF_900163745.1 Crenothrix polyspora | reverse complement strand
CCTGCAACCATTGGCCAGCCTGTTGCCTAAGCTGGCCACGGTACAAACTGGTACGGACGATAAGTTCAGGCCAGTTATGCACTGTAGCTGTGGCAAGAGCGCTATCCAGATACTGTGTGGCATGCTCAAACTGGCGCTGCTGCAATGCCAGATAACCACCCATAGCTTGCGCCCAGGTTTGCCAGTACAGGTTGTGTGCGGTATTCGCTTGTTTTTCCAGCAACCCTATCAAATTGGTAGCCTGGATATAATTACCTTGTTCGATAGCGGCTTGGCTTTGTGCGGACAGCGCGGCAAGTTCATCCGAGGCACCAACCACACAACTGACCATTAAATTCAGGGATAAAATCCACCATTGTATGAATCTTTTCATGGCCATCACTCCTAAAAAGCCGAGATGTTAACGCTGAAATGAATCCCTTTATCCTGTAAATTGTTGCCCTTATCCGTTGCTGAGGCGTTTAAGGCATGGGCGTAGTAAATCTCCGCCTGTACCTGTCGCAACGGATTCCAAATCAGCCCAGTACCCAGTGAATGCAGAGTCCTGGGTGATTTACCGTCGCCTTGGTGATCCCATGCTGCACCGTAGTCCATAAAAGTGGCTACAGTGAGTTTACCCGGAAAACCGTAGATAGTGTTGTTAAACAATGGGTAGCGAAATTCCAGGGACAACGAATAGCCTTCATCTCGCACCAGTTCGTTTTCGCGATAGCCTCTCACGCTGTTAAAGCCGCCCAGAGCAAAGCGTTCCAAGGGCAATAGCCTATCGTTACTGCACTGCACCGCGCTATTGAACAATAACTGGCTACCGTTATCCAAGACTTGCCGAACATACTGGACTTGGTTCAGCCAGCTGACAAAATCGCCGTCAGATCTTTTGTTGCTCCACCAGGTTGCACCCAAGGCATTAATTCCAACGCTCAATGTTGAACGGAGCGCTAGTGCCTGACGGTCATCCTGGTAACTGTAATCGAGCGCATTGCGTACCGCCGTTGATTGTGACCTGCCATTTTCATCGTCCCCATCAGAAAAAGCAAAGCCTGTCCCGCCCAAAAACATCTGGTTGTGTCGTATAGATAACGTACTGGTAAAACCTAAACGATGCTGCAAAGATTGGTAAAGCGGTTGGCTCAACGCGAAGTTATAGCCGTTATAACGGCTTTTTATATTTTCATCGGCGAACTGTTCGAGGGCGGTTGTGCGGCTCAGGTTAAAGTCAAATGCAAAGCGGGTATCGTAAGCTGTCAAGGGTAAAGACAGCCCACCGCCACCCGAAAGGCTACCTTCACTATAAATAACATCCCACACAATTTCATCACCCCAACCTGTTACATTACGCAGCCAGCCACTCAATATTCCCTGTTCCGCGCCTACACTGGGTGGCCGGTGGTTATCAAAAGCCAAATTCACTTGGTACGGGCGCTTGCGTACAACCTTGACATCAAAAACACTTTCTCCTGGCTGTTGCCCAGGCAGCAATTGCCCGTTCATACGTTCAATCAACGGGTCTGATAACAGCATTTGAAAACGTTCTTGCAGCTTTTGGAAATTTAACGGGGATTGTGCGCCCAAACGTAACCGGCTGCTGACATAGCCCGAATCAAGCCTTTCTGTGCCACTGACCTGAATCGTGCTTAACACGCCTTCAATGATCTTAAAGCGGATCACACCCTTGCTAAATGTTTGTTCTGGTAACACGGCACCGGAATTGATGTAGCCATTGTTGATGTAATGTTGTGTGAAGGCCAGCCGTAAGGCTTCCAAGTCGGTCAAGCTGACCGGACGGTTTAAATACGGTTTGGCAATAGCCTGTAATTGTGCATCATTGAATACGGTATTGCCTTCAAAGGCTAGCGCACGCAACAAGATACGCACATTAGTTGGCTGTCGCTGTTCAGGGGCGACAAGACGTGGTGCTGGCGGCAAGGAAAAGCCAGGTTGGTTTGAGGATGGTGCGAATTCCGGCAAAGTGGGTAGGTCTTTGCTGGGGCGACCGGGAAGCGCCATATCGACCGGTTCGGCAACTGCTAACGGGCAAAATAACAGAAGCTTAACAAGTACAGCCAGATTTATCGAACGCATAATCGACACCAGTCAAACCAGTATTAAATTGATCGGAAAGTTCGCCCTTACTTACACTAAGTAACGTGCATGAAATAACTTGAGCAACTTGCTAATGTGCATTTTTAGGGGTGGCGACA
>NZ_FUKJ01000369.1 GCF_900163745.1 Crenothrix polyspora | reverse complement strand
ATAGCCGGTGTGGTGTTGAAACCTTGGGATCAACGGCTACAAACCAGCAATCAGCTGCAACCGATTATTCAGGAAGAAATGAATCAGATTGCCGGTGTCAGTGTAGCGGCGTTCCAGCCGCCGCCATTGCCGGGCAGTAGCGGTCTGCCCGCACAGTTTGTGATTGGCAGCACGGAAACTTTTGAACAATTGCATACCGTTGCCCAGCAGTTTATGCAGGAGGTACAGGCCAGCGGCATGTTTATTTTTCTGGATACGGATTTGAAATATGACCAGCCGCAAGCGCATGTTGAAATTGACCGTGACAAGGCGGCGTTGCTGGGTTTGACCATGCAGGATATTGGTTCATCGTTGTCTTCCATGCTGGGCGGAGGCTATGTGAATTATTTCAGTATGTCGGGGCGCTCGTATAAAGTCATTCCACAGGCGCAACAGCAGTCCAGACTGAATGCCGAACAATTAAGCAATTACCGGCTGCGTGTTGCCGATGGCTCAACCGTGCCGTTATCGACTGTCGCTACCCTTAGCACCAAAACCGTGCCGCAGTCGTTAAACCATTTTCAGCAAACGAACGCAGCGACCATTTCTGGTGTGCCTTTTCCAGGGGTTACACTGGGTGATGCGATTAACACCATGAAAACGATTGCTGCCCGTGTGTTACCGCCCGGTTATACCATCGATTACGGCGGCCAGTCGCGGCAACTGGAGAGAGAATCCAGTGGTTTTGTGTTTACGTTTTTGTTTGCCATCATCATTATTTTTTTGGTGCTGGCAGCGCAGTTTGAAAGCTTTCGTGATCCTTTGATTATTCTGGTGTCTGTGCCGATGTCTATTGCCGGGGCACTGGTGTTTATTGCTTTGGGTTTGGGTGGCGCGACACTTAATATTTATACCGAAGTAGGCCTGGTGACGTTGATGGGCTTAATCAGCAAGCATGGTATTTTGATTGTGGAATTTGCCAACAATAAGCAAAAAGAAGGGCTTTCTAAGCGAGCTGCGATTGAATTTGCCGCCAGTATTCGGTTGCGGCCTATTTTAATGACGACGGCGGCGATGGTTTTGGGGGTATTACCACTGATATTTGCCACTGGTGCTGGCGCTGTGTCGCGCTTTAATATGGGGCTGGTGATTGCAACGGGGCTGTCTATTGGGACTTTGTTTACGCTGTTTGTTGTACCGGCGGTTTATATGTTGATTGGTGAAAATCATGCCAAGCAGGGCGTTAAGGTTGATTAGGTATGGTTTACTAATTGTAACCGTTCACCTGCTCCAAAATAAATTCGTTGTAAGGGATTGAAATTTTAAAAGTGATAAAGCGCAGTGCTTAAAAATCCGTTCGTGGTTAGTTGATCAAACCACGAACTTGGCTTTTAGAGGTTTTCTTTTTTGATACAAAGACGGTAATAAGCAAAACCAAAACTGAACAAAAAGCTGTTGTCCAGTATTTTATTGGTGACTGCTTATGTATTCCGTAACCGCATGAGCCAACAAACCAGACCTTGTTTCGCCATGTTTTTTTGCATAATTATCAACGGTGTTTAAAAGATATTCGGGCAACGTGATATTGACTCGTTTGGATTTTGAAGATAATTGGCTTATATCTATTTCGACAATCCCCCAAATGCCATCAGAGTATTTAGGGTTGGCTTGATGTTCTTCAAAAGGAAACAATTTTGGGATAAGTTCACCATCCAAAAACATACCTTCAATATGGCACTCTATAGCTTCCTTAGCCATTGATAATGCTTCTTCAATGGTGCTTCCGGCGGAAAAACAGCCAGGTAAGTCAGGAACGGTAACGCTGTAATCTGACTGAGGGTCTTTGTGCAAAACAACTGAATATTTCATTTCCAATCCCAACCTGCTTGGTGATAAATACTTTTCAATGTACCAATGGCAATATCTTTGCTTGGATGTGGAACAGTAACTTTTCCTGATTTGGCTGCGCTTTTGGATTAAAAAAGTAGTTCACTTTAGGAGCGCCAACGCCTCTTGATAAATCACATCGGCAGGAATACGTTGCACTATTATAAATTCATTGTAAGGGATTGACTTAAAAGAATCCAAATTTTAAAAATGAGTGTTTTTTAAACATTCCCCCCATTTTTAGGCTTTGCCAGCACTGAAATAAAAATGCCAACACAGCACATTAATTAACTAAATACCAAACTCGCATTACAATAGCTTCACATTCGGCATTGTGGCGTATTGCCACCCATTTTTAATAACCAACACACCGTGATTACAAAAAAAGACAACAGCACGTTATTTAACCGCAAGTTTATCCAAAAAAATATAGCAGCGAATGGTGTTCTTAAAAACGGTGAAATTCCCGAAAAAGCTAAAAAAATTATCGAAAAACGCCTGAGCAATCACGCGCTCAATAAAAAAGCCAAAGAACGTACACAAAGCCACGATTTTTTGGTTTTTTTCAAAGAACTGTTAGGTTACAAATCATCCGGTGATTTAAAAAGCGCCCAAGTGTGGGATGTGGAAACCGAACTGAAAGGCATTGATTATGCCTTAGGCGAATTTTCTAAAGACCAAAAGACCGTACTTGTTCCCTTTGAATTTAAAGGCCC
>NZ_FUKJ01000326.1 GCF_900163745.1 Crenothrix polyspora | reverse complement strand
TTATTACAGCGTCATTGAAAGCATGCGCCTTGCGGATGGGCAATTCTGGCCTGTGCCCATCGTACTGGCTGTTAGCAAAAAATTTGCCGGCAGTCTCGATCTTGGCGAAACCCTCGCCCTGCGCGATGGTGAAGGTGTCTTGCTTGCCACCTTGCTGGTGGAAGAACAGTGGTTACCGGATAAAAACCAAGAGGCGCGTCTTGTCTATGAGTCGGAAGATGCAAGCCATCCGGGTGTTGATGCCCTGCTCCGTTCGGGAGACGTGTATCTAAGTGGACGATTGCAGGCGGTGGAACTACCCACACATCACGATTACCGGCATTACCGACAGACACCGGCTCAATTGCGTGACCACTTCAACGCAAACGGCTGCTCACAGGTTCTTGCCTTGCAACCGCACCACGCCATCCACAAGGCGCAATGGGAAGCCGCTTGCCACTATGCCAAAACCCACAAGGCCGCCCTTCTGATCCAATGTCACGTTGGCCTTGGCCAGCCCGAAGATAGAAGCCATTTTAGCCGCATCCGCTGCCACGAATATACCCTCCAGCAATCTCCAGAACAAACACCCCAGCTTAACCTGCTCAACCATGCTTCCCGCTCGTCAGAAACACGGGAACTTTTGTTGACCGCCCTAATATTGCGTAATTGTGGTTGCACCCATTTCATGGTCAGCCCTGAGCAGGGCGGCATACTGCGCGATTATGAGGCAGACCTTGGCATCTGCATAATCACCACACCAACGATAGCAAATCACGCGCCACTGTTGGTGCTTTCTGATGCTGAATTGAGCCATCACCTGCACGCTGGATTACCCGTCCCTGATGGTTTTTCTTTCCCGGAAGTGCTGGCAGAAATTCAGAATGCTTATCCTTCGAGGCTTCATCAAGGCTTTGCGATTTTCCTTACTGGACTTTCAGGTTCGGGAAAATCCACAATAGCCAATGCCTTACTGGTCAAACTGATGGAAATGGGCGGTCGGACTATCACGCTACTGGATGGCGATGTGGTACGGAAGCATTTGTCCAGCGAACTGAATTTTTCCAAGGAACATAGAGATATTAATATCCGCCGGATTGGTTTTGTTGCCAGCGAAATTGTCAAAAACGGCGGCATTGCCATCTGTGCGCCAATAGCGCCTTATACGAGTGTGCGTCGGGAAGTACGAAGCATGGTCAGCAGCAAAGGCGGCTTTATCGAGGTACATGTTTCCACGCCCTTGGAAGAATGTGAAAAACGCGACCGTAAGGGACTGTATGCCAAGGCGCGAGCCGGTATCCTCAAAGGCTTTACCGGCATTGATGACCCTTATGAAATACCGGAAAACCCGGAACTAAGGCTGGATACCAGTAACCAGACACCCGACCAGTGTATCGAACAAATCTTATTGACTTTGGCGGAACTGGGTTACATCACACATTGATAAAAATAACAAGACTGAATAGTCTAAAAAAATAAACAGTTCGAAAAGTAAAATCATTCAGCCGCAACCCCAATAACCACCGCCCCCGCTTTAAACACCGCCGTCGCCGGATTACCAACCGCCAACGCCAAAGATTCGATACTCTCATTAGTGACTGTAGCCGCTATCGAATCACCCCCTTTAAGCGCAATAATCACTTCCGCATTGACCGCACCTAGTTGAATACGGGTAATCGTTCCTGCCAGCTGATTTCTCGCCGAAAGCCGGTAGCCACCAAAATCGGTGACCAGCATAATTTGTGGAGCCTTAATCAAGCCCACTACCGCCAAGCCTTTTTGAATGCCCAACGCTTCAGCAGATTCTTTAGTAATCGTAGCCACCAATGTTTCCCCGCCTTTTAAGACAATTTCAAGCGTGACATTAACCGTTCCGGCAAAAACCGAAACAACTTTTCCAAACAACTGATTGCGTGCGCTGGCTTTCATAATTAACCTCTTGAGTAAAAAAACCACATCCTGACTGCTGGTCAAGCGTTGGTTTAACTGTTCCAAAAATTGTCTATGTTCTTGCTGAATCCGGGTAAATAATTCTAAAAATGAGAGACCTGCGGGTGTTAATCGAGTTCCTCCACCTTGACTGCCGCCAACTGCGGTAGATACCAAAACTTTGGGCGCTAAATTATTGGCACGCTCGATCATTTCCCAGCCGCCCTTGTACGTCATGCCGATTTCTTTGGCCGCCTGATTAATAGATCCGGTTTTTTGTATGGCGGCAAGCAGCTTAAATAAGCGCTCGTTTAAGCCACCGAGTAAACGTAACTCTGCATCCACCCACGGCGGTAGATTTACATTTACCGGCTGCTCAAAATCTGACATGGAAAAACCTCGCACTGAATGTAGAAAAACACGCACAAGCTTTTTCCCTATTTAAATCAGCAAAAATTGTGCCTTTTAAAAAATTAAATTTGTTCATCATACTTTTTAAATTAAACCGCTATTTTTGTCACATTACAATCACCAATCACTTGAAGGTTATCTTACAAAGCGACGTTAAAACGTGTCGTATCCCTGACAATTGGCCACCTTATTTTCAAGTTTTCACTACATCAGACCTGAATAAATCTTGTCGCTATTACATTAAGGTAATAACGATTGATTGGCACAGGCTTTGCTGAAATAATAAAAACACAATCGAAAAAATTGAGCCGGATGACTGATAAGACTTTAAATAGGCAATAACGTTTTATATAACTAAATAGCATATATTTATCATTTATTATCACTAAAAGAGAAATAAATGATTGATACAATGCTGCGAATTGAAATTAGCAGCTTGATGGCAACACATCAATGCGTCTGAATAATTTCATAACTTACCCTAACAACCGTTTACATTTGATGAGATAGCGTAGGCGCATCTCCTAATTTAGATTTACAGGTTATCAATCATGAAAAAAAAACATCTTCCACATAACCCTGGAAATATACTGAGTGCCGTTATCACTAGCAGCTTATGCTTAGCTATCAGTATGAATGCCCAGGCGACAGAAAAAAATTATACGCGACCGCCCTTTACTGCATTTTCCAGTCAGATGAAAGATGGCTTGACTGGCGGTGGTAAATACGCAAAGCCGGTGTGGAATTTACACGATGCCCTGAAATTACCCGACTGGCTGACGGTATCAGTGGAACAGCGCACACGCTACGAAACGTTGGCTGGCACTTTTAAAGCCGACAGTAAGGGTGGCGACCAGCAAATTGCCTTACAAACGAATTTATTTTTGGAAGCAAATTTCAACAATTTCCGTGTCGGTACAGAATTTATGGATGCGCGGCAATTAGGCGCAGACAAAGGCTCAGGTGTTAACAATACCCATGTTAATAATGCCGATTTTCTACAGGGTTATTTGGCTTGGGCTGACCAAAATCTATTTTACAGCGGCATCGGTGTAGAAGTGGTGGGTGGTCGGCAAACGCTTAATTTGGGTAGCCGTCGTTTAGTGGCTAGAAATGTCTTTCGCAACACCATCAACAGTTTTACGGGTGGCAAGGTGCGGGTAACGGATTACAGCCATTGGCGGTTTACCGGTTTTGTGACCATGCCGGTTCTTCGCTCGCCAAGTTCTACTGATGATCTGCTTAACGATAAACATCAATTTGATGAGGAAGATACGCATACCTTGTTTTCCGGAGGATTTTTAGAAGTGTATGACTTGGCTTTTGGCATCAACATCGAGTTGTATTTGTATCATCTGGATGAAAGCGATAGCACTGACAATTTAACCCGCAACCGACGCTATTTTACCCCTGGTATGCGTTTTTACGCCAAGCCCAGTACAGGCAAGTTCGATTTTCAACTGGAAACCATTGGCCAGTTCGGTACGGTACGTGCGACCCCTGATGCAACGGATGGTAAGGATTTAATGCACCAGGCCTGGATGCAACACGTTGATGTCGGTTATACCTTCGATATGCCCTGGAAACCGCGTTTTGCCTTCGAATACGATTACGCCAGCGGCGATAAAAATGCCAAGGATGATAAAGACCAACGCTTTGACACCCTATACGGTGCGCGTCGTTTTGAGTACGGGCCCACCGGTATTTATGGTGCTTTTGCCCGTGGCAATATCAACACACCGGGTTACCGTATTACCGCTGCACCGCGCAGTGATGTGCAACTTGGCATCAGTCATCGGGCTTTCTGGCTGGCTTCAGCAACCGACAGCTGGGGCAGTACTGGCCTACGTGATAAAACCGGCAATAGCGGTAGCTTTATCGGTCAGCAACTGGAACTGACTGCGCGTTATGACTTTAACAGCAGCCTTAACTTGGAAACCGGCTGGACGCATTTGTTCAAGGGCGAATTTGCCAAAAACGCGCCATCGGAACCCAGAGGCCAGGATGTCGATTATTTCTATGTACAGAGCCAACTTCGGTTTTAATTTTCACACTCGGAGAACCTCATGAATTTTAAAAAACTGCCTTATTTAATCACTGTAGTCGGGCTATTATTCGCTACTTCAATGAGTCAAGCGGCCACCACCCTAGTTGCTGTTGCATCCGATTTCACCAAGCCCATGAACGAAATTGCCGCCGCTTTTGAAAAAGCGACAGGCCATAGCGCCAATTCGTCTTTTGGTTCATCCGGTAAATTTTTTGCTCAAATTCAAAACGGTGCGCCTTTTGAAGTGTATTTGTCAGCTAGTGAAAAATACCCGCTGGAACTGGAAAAATCGGGTCACGCCGTAGCCAACAGTCGCTTCATTTACGCCATTGGTAAATTGGTGTTATGGTCAGCGACCCCAAGCTATGTAGATCCCCAAGGAGAAATTCTGAAGACAGGTCAATTCAAACACATTGCGCTTGCTGATCCTAGTCATGCACCTTATGGTGTAGTGGCTGAAGATGTGATGCAACAATTAGGCGTATTGGATAAATTGCGGCCTTTATTCGTAATGGGTGAAAATATTGCCCAAACATTCCAGTTTGTTAGTACTGGGAATGCCGAACTGGGTTTTGTGGGATTGGCACAAGTCATCAATGTCGATACCGGTAAAATTGGTAGTGGTTCTGGTTGGATCATACCGGATAATTTACACCGCCCCTTTAATCAAACCGCGCAGTTATTGAAAAAGGGTGCCGAAAATCCCGCTGCTCTAGCCTTGATGGAGTTCCTTAAATCGCCGACCGCTTTAACTATTATCAAAAAGTACGGTTTCGGATTACCAAAATAAATTTATCAAACCATGTTAAATGAAGCCGACATCGCCACCCTGTGGCTAACCTTTAAAGTGGCCAGTATCGCCACCGTGCTGATGTTATTGCTAGGTACGCCACTGGCCTGGTGGCTGGTTCGTACCAGCTCGCGCTGGAAAGGTATCTGTAATGCGCTGGTTGCTTTGCCGCTGGTTTTACCACCGAGCGTGCTGGGTTTCTATCTGCTGGTCTTGATGGGACCTAACGGTATGATCGGACGTTTGACGACTGAATTGGGACTGGGCACATTACCGTTCACTTTTCCTGGGTTAATCGTAGCATCCGTACTGTATTCATTGCCGTTTGTGGTACAGCCACTGCAAGCATCGTTTGCCGCTATTGGCAACCAACCCCTGGAAGCCGCTGCTACCTTGCGGGCAAGTCCTTTGGATACCTTTTTCAGTGTCGTACTGCCGTTAGCCCGTCCTGGATTTTTAACCGCAACCATTTTAGGCTTTGCCCATACGGTGGGTGAATTTGGCGTAGTGTTAATGGTCGGCGGTAATATTCCAGATAAAACCCGCGTGGTGTCCGTCCAAATTTACAATCATGTTGAAGCGCTGGAATATGAACAGGCGCATTGGTTGGCGGGCGGTTTGCTGGTGTTTTCATTTTCGGTGCTGCTACTGATGTACAGTGTGCTTAAAACGCAGCCCGTTGCTCACCCCCTCCAATGAACCCGCCAATCACTGCTCGTTTTGCACTGAATTACGGTGAATTTCAACTGGCTGTTGATTTGCAGTTGCCAGCCTCAGGTATCACGGTATTGTTTGGCCATTCCGGTTCCGGCAAGACCACACTACTACGTTGTATTGCTGGCTTACAAAAAGCACAGCAGGGCTTTTTGCAAATCAATGGCAATATCTGGCAGGACAGCGAACGCGGCATTTTTTTATCGACCCATAAACGCTCGCTGGGTTATGTGTTTCAAGAAGCTAATTTGTTTCCACACTTAACAGTAACTGAAAACTTACAGTTCGGCCTGAAACGGATCGCTAAAAGCTCATTTGGAGTCGAATTACCGCAAATTTTGGAGTTGTTGGGTATTGGACATTTGCTTCAGCGACTGCCTGAACATTTATCCGGCGGTGAACGGCAACGTGTCGCCATTGCCAGAGCTTTGGCACTGAATCCAGACCTGTTGCTGATGGACGAGCCACTGGCCGCACTGGATTTTAAGCGCAAACGGGAAATCCTCCCGTTTCTCAGTCGGCTGCATCAAGAGCTAAAAATTCCTGTGTTGTATGTCACGCATTCACAGCAGGAAGTCGCGCAACTGGCAGATCATCTGGTGATGCTGGCAGAAGGCAAGGTCATCGCAGAAGGGGCGCTATCGGAAACGTTGAGCCGTCTCGATGTACCACTGGCGCAAGATAAAGAGGCCATCACGGTTTGGCAGGCAACTGTCGTCGAGCATGAAACCGATTATCATCTCACCCGCGCTGCTTTTGCTGGCGGCACGCTCAGTCTGCCGATG
>NZ_FUKJ01000267.1 GCF_900163745.1 Crenothrix polyspora | reverse complement strand
CCATCATGAGGATATTGTAACTTTATTTTTACGATTTTTCCTGTGGGTAATGAGTTGTTACGGCCGATGTAGTTATGGGCGCTCCATTCACAAACGTAAATGGCTGTACCTGTGTTAGTGTCTCTAGCCCAGCCGTCTCTATAGTATGAGTATACATAGTCTCCCTCATCAGAATTACTTCCAATCCATTTTTCATACAGCCATTTTTCACCTGTTACCCAGGCAAACCGCCCTTCCACAGCCGTATCAGAAGCCCCTATCCAAAATTCATTGTTTCCTAGTTTTTCGTAAATAAAACCACGTTCCGCTTCGGACGTTATAGTTACCACAGCTATTCCCGTTCATGGGTTAAGCGATTGATATTAAATAATTTATTTTTTCTGGTCTTGTGCTAATTTACCTTTAAAATCGATAACTTAGAGAAAAAACATCTAGAAAACCAAAAANNCGAGCGCGAAAAATAAAATGTGTTTAAAATCAACATAGTTAGACCATGAACGGGAATAGCTGTTTGTTTGTTTGTTTGTTTGTTTGTTTGTTTGTTTGTTTGTTTGTTTGACATGATTTTGCCCTTACCTGTTGAAAAACGGAAGAATTAACCCTGAATTTCAGCAACGCGGCATTTAACCCAACATACGCAACGCTACTGAGCACGTGTTTACACACAGGTTAAGTTTTACACCATCTTAGCCCGTGTGTAAAGTTACAAATACATTAATGAATATAGATACTTGGCTTGTAATACTGAAAAGCCACCGTACTTTGTGGTGTATAAAAATTTAAGAGGTAGTTCTAATTATTTTTAAACAATTGGGCATGGCTGCCCAGACGGGTTAGGTGAACGTGGTGATCGTCTATTTTATAGATGAGCAAAGTGTCGCCACCTAACATGGAATTACTTAAAGCGGGACAGATGAAGGTTAATCCGTTCGTGGTGAGCTTGTCGAACCATGAATGGATTAACCGCACACCCTTCGACAAGCTCAGGCCGAACGGTTAATCCTCATTTATGAAGTACGTATTTCACGCTGGAGTTGTTCAAGACTGGTGGCTTCCACATTCCTACCCTCGCGCACATCCTGCATGGCTGCCCGTGTTTCATCATTAGGTAAAATCACCTCAAAAGGTAAGCCTTGTTTAGCCACAATAAGACTGGCGAAAATATTGACCGCCTCACTGAAATTCATGCCCAATTGGGCAAGTACAAGCTTGGCTTCGGCGAGTTTGTCAGCATCAATGCGTAAACTGGTTTGAACTTTGACAGACATTAGTTTTTCTCCGTTGAATAGAATCTAATATTTAACTGGCTTTATTGTACACCGTATAACATACGCCTTTTAGTTGTTCGTTTCTGTGCCAATCATTACTCCGTTAATGCGCGTTTCCGATTGGCAATGGTGTGCCCAATTTCGAGGGGTGCTGCCGAATCTTGGCAGCCGTACTTTTTACCAACTCCCCGTATTAGCCATAGAAAGCCACGATTCCTGTGGTAACAAAGCCTGACCTTTTTGCAAAAATTCGATAGAAATATTGTCCGGTGAACGTATAAACGCCATGTAACCATCGCGTGGCGGACGATTAATTAACACACCCGCATCCATCAAATTTTGACAAGTCTGATAAATATCATCGACTTCAAAAGCCAGATGGCCAAAATTGCGCCCTCCGGTATATTCCTCTGTATCCCAGTTGTAGGTCAATTCTATGAGCGAAGCACGCGTTTCAAGCGCCTGTTTTTTATCGGCTGCTGCACATAAATAGACCAAAGTAAAACGCCCCGCTTCACTGTCCATCCTGTCGCATTCAATCATGCCCAGCTTAGTGCAAAAAAAATCCAGTGATTGCTGTAAATCACGTACTCGAATCATGGTGTGTAAATAACGCATCGTCGTTGCTCCTTTCGGTATGGTGATGTAATTGGGCGTGTCGAAAACAATCGGCGGTATGATCATTGACCATACCTATGGCCTGCATGAAAGCATAGCTTATGGTACTGCCCATAAATTTAAAACCGCGTTTTTTTAAATCCCTGCTGATTAAGTCAGATAAGTGGGTAGATGCCGGTAATTCCTGATGACTTTTCCAGGTATTTTGCACAGGCTTACCATCAACAAAGTGCCAAATATAAGTGTCAAAACTGCTAAATTCATCCTGAATTTTCAAAAAGGCTTTCGCGTTACTGACAACAGATCGTATCTTGAGCCGGTTCCTGACTATATCGGGATTGGTCAATAATGCGTCTATTTTTTTATCATCATATTCGACTATTTTCGCCACATCAAAATTATCAAAAGCTTTTTGATAACCTTCACGTTTTTTTAAAATGGTCAGCCAGCTTAATCCAGCCTGAGCGCCTTCCAAAGTAGTAAACTCAAATAACAAGCGGTCATCATGCACAGGAACGCCCCACTCCGTATCATGATAATGCTCTTCAATTGACGTGTTAAGCGCCCATGAGCATTTTTTGTTCATAAATTATCCTCAAAAATAAGACTGTGCTTCGGTTAAATAATGGTAAAACTGATCTATAAAATTGGAAAAAATGACAGATTTAGACATTTATTGTCAATAAATTTTCCAAAATACCGTAATAAACTAAAAATAATTTAAACTTGTCACAAAAAATAACTTATGAATCAACAGGTCTATCTAAAAAATCAGTAATGGTACACTATGTGCTTATTATAAATATTATCTTGCAAATAAATCACTATGTGTCTGAATGGCAATGAACCCAGGGCTGCGAGGATGTCAGCATCACACGTCTTGAAATGGCAGTAAAATAACCTATACTTAAGCCAAAAATTAAGTATCTAACTTAGAGAGTCTTTACAATGAGTCATTCAAAGCAGCAATCTGAAGTACAAGAGGCAGAAAGTAAGGCTGATAAGCTTTCAAGACGAAGACGTGCCTTCATTAAAGGTTCTGCTGCTGTATTACCTGTGGTACTAACACTACGCAACGGCTCTGCTTTTGCCGCAGAAAGTATTTCCTGTTTAGCAAAACAGGCAAATATAACGCCGCCGCCACTCTCAGGACTTCCTGATGGTTATATAAGAGATCAAACAGTGTGTAGAGCTTTAAAAGGCAACGGCTTGAAAATGACCGTTTACGAATATCCTCAAGGTTCAGGCAACTGGTTTCCTGAGTCGGAGAACAGTACCAATCAGCTGGCTTCTTTTACGCTAGTGCCTGGAACCAATAATAAAATGGTTCTATTCAATACATCTACCCCCCAATACCGCGTGGGCGTTGTGCAACCTTGTTACGTTTTGGCTCAGCTTGATCCAAATACCGGCCTGCGTGTTGTTCCGGCTGTCGTAGGTCCCAAGGGTAGTCATCAGCCCGATATTGTGTCGACAGATTCTTGCATGTGGTCGTTAGCGCATTAAACCCAAATTATCAGCTGCCTTATCATGGACAACAGCACAAGGTGGCAAAGCGTCAAAGCTATTGAGATGTCTATGGCGCAGTGGGACGATGATACCATTGTCTACAATCCCCTATCTGGCGAAACGCATCAACTGAATTTAATGGCCGTTGATGCGTTAAGCTTTTTACAGCAGCCTGCCACATTACAATCCCTGACCGATCACATCTGTTTGCTTTATCAAACCCCTAACACCCCTGAAATAAACCAGCAGATGCTGCAACTTCTCGAACAATTTGACAATATCGGCCTGATTACAGTTTGCCGGACATGAACATAGGCCATTATTCGCTACAGAAAGTGCTAAAAAAGACATCCTGTTCGCAAGGCCTGTGTTTCGATGTTGGCTCATTTACGGTACGCCTACGCAGTAGCCATAAAGATTTTATCAGCACGTTTCGGCAGTTGTATTTTGACTTTCCGGTTATTGCTAACGATCAGCTGATTGATTTTTTCATCGATATGCAAGCCCCGAAAAGCTACCGGCGTTGGATACGGCCACAAATCATTGCCCGTATTGATGGTCAGGAACCTTTTCAACCTTTTCCAGCAAGCCACGCCATGCCTTTGTTTGAGTGGGCATTAAACTGGAGCATTGCCCGCCAG
>NZ_FUKJ01000318.1 GCF_900163745.1 Crenothrix polyspora | reverse complement strand
GGTGTCCGTTGAGCGAGAAAAAGGTCAACGTTTCGTTGTCATCAGTAGTAATGTACAGAACCGCGATTTAGTAGGTTTTGTTGATGAAGCCCGCAAAGCCGTCGCCGACAAAGTCAAATTACCCACCGGCTACACAATTGAATTTGGCGGCCAGTTTGAAAATCAACAACGTGCAGCCGCGACATTGTCTCTGGTTGTGCCAATCTCACTCGGCCTGATCTTTTTATTGTTGTTTTCAACTTTTGGTTCGGTGCGGCAAGCGGTGTTGGTGTTATCGAATATTCCATTGGCTATGGTCGGTGGTGTTTTTGCGCTGTGGCTATCTGGCGAATATTTATCGGTTCCGGCTTCCGTCGGCTTTATCGCGCTGTTGGGGATTGCCGTGTTAAACGGCGTGGTGATGGTCAGTTATTTTAATCAGCTGAAAGCGACGGGCATGGAGTTACTTAAGGTAGTCACGTTGGGTTCGTCGCGCCGGTTAAGACCTGTGCTGATGACCGCCAGTATTGCTGCTTTTGGTTTGATACCGTTGTTGTTTGCCACAGGGCCAGGTTCTGAGATTCAACGTCCCTTGGCGATAGTGGTGATTGGCGGCTTGGTGTCGTCTACTTTTTTGACTCTATTTTTACTGCCGATTTTGTTTAGATTATTTGGTGTTGCCAAGGAGCCTGTGCAATGAATAACAAAGAATACCTAGTAACCCTGAATGTACCGCCAGGGCTGGAAGAACTGGTGGTGGATTGCCTGTTATTATTGGAATCAGAACACGGCTTCAGTAGTTTTCCGGTGAATGCCCATCACCATGAAAATAAAGGACTGTCGCTGGCGGAGCAAGTTAGCGGTCGACAAAAAAAAATTCGTTTTCAAATGTATGTCGCAGAGCAAGCACTACCGATTTTACTGGCGCAATTGCGGCAGGAATTTTCTGGTGCAGGTATCCAATATTGGGTGTTGCCAGTGCTTGAAAATGGCGTGATTTAATTTTTATTACTACTGTAGAGACGCAATATTTTGCATCTCTACATGCTGAAATCACACTGCGTTATATTGCCAACTTTGCCGAGCATCAGAACAAACGCGGGTTGACCGCACTATTTATCTGAAAACCGCACCTTAAAATACTTTAAATGACTTGTTACCAATGCCCTCTTTGCGCAACAGTACTGACGTTGCAACCCTCTAGTAAGTACTATGCCTGTCAAAATCAACATCACTTTGATTTGGCTAAAGAGGGTTATCTCAATTTATTGCCAGTGCAACACAAGCATTCATTAGAGCCTGGCGACAGCAAGCAAATGCTGCTAGCCCGACGTGAGTTTTTAGAAGCGGGCTATTATGCCAAGATGGCTGAAGCTGTCGCCATGATGATTGCTGCCTATTATTCTAATCATCAAAAACTGCGATTGTTGGATCTGGGCTGCGGCGAAGGTTATTACAGCCGCACCCTTGCCTGTTTTATAGACAAGCAAACGCAAAAGCCCTTAGATTTGCATGGTGTCGATATTGCCAAATTTGCCATTGCAGCGGCGGCTAAAAAACAGCCTGATGCCCGCTTTGTGGTTGCTAGCACCAATCGATTGCCCTACGTCGATCACTATTTTGATTTGGTGCTGCGAATCTTTGCACCGTCAAATGCGCTTGAACTTAATCGGGTACTAAAACCTTCGGGATTATTGTTAACCGTCACGCCTGGGCCTCGGCATTTGTGGCAATTAAAAGAATTTATTTATACGGACGTAAAAGAGCATACGCTAGAACCGGAACTTGCTGATGGATTTGTCCGCATAGCTGCCGAGCGCATCCACTATCAAATTACCCCTAATCCTGCACAAAGAATTGCGCTGTTACAGATGACACCTTTTGCATGGCGTGCCAATTTACAGGTTCAGCAAACCATACAGTCACTTGCAGAGCTTACCATAGACGTGGACTTTAATTTAACGCTGGCAAAAAGGCTGGAAGATTCACAGCCCATATCTCCCTAACAATTAATGTCACTCTAAAAAAGAGGTGGACGAATGACGTTACTATCACAATAATGCCTACACCTACTTCTAAAAAAGACCAGTCTCTGACAGATTAGGCAATCAAGTCCGCTATTGAAGTGACTGGGGTTTACCAAACCTATATCAGTCAAATCGATAGCCCCAGGGCAGGGCAAGCGCATATAAATAAAATAAACAATCAATGACTTATGGAATATGATTTGATAATTAATCATGAGTAAACCCCTGGCTCTGCCGGGGAGACAGCAAAAGTTTGACATTAAGAGGAGTCCATCAAGACACTCATAATCGTGAACCGCCAAGTACACGATCGAGGAGAATCTGATGGACGACAAAGAGAGCTTAAGCCATTCAAAATGGGATTGTAAATATCATGTTGTGTTTATTCCAAAATGTAGGCGACATACTTTGTACAAAGAATTGTGCCCCCATTTGGGTGAGGTTTTTCGAAGGCTAGCGAGCCAGAAAGAAAGCCGGATTATAGAAGGGCATTTGATGTCCGATCATGTTCATATGCTGATATCGATACCACCGAAGTATTCAGTAGCACAGGTGATTGGCTAT
>NZ_FUKJ01000396.1 GCF_900163745.1 Crenothrix polyspora | reverse complement strand
CTTTGGGCATCATGGTTTCGATGTGATGGCGCTGTATCTGAATAAAAAAATTGTCAGCAATTTCCAGTTGGACAAAGTTATCATCTAAATCAGCAACTTTTCCTAAAATACCCCCAGAAGTGACGACTTCTGTGCCCTTAGTCATAGCGGCCAGCATTTGCTTCTTTTCTTTGGTTCGTTTGGATTGTGGCCGTAAAAACAAAAAATAGAAAAATACCAGTATCCCCAGTGGCAATAACATACCTTCCATGCCGGGTCCTGGCGCAGCGCCAGGAGCTGCTAACGCATCAGAAATAAAGAAACTCATTGTTATCCTCGATTATTATTATAATGAAAGTACAAAACTCGGCATTATGCCACAACTGGTACAGCTTTTCCTCGCTGATCATAAAAGCGCTTGACAAAAACCGCCAGCTGCTGGTTTTCGATGGCCTCGCGCAAGCCTTGCATCAGCTCTAAATAGTAATAAAGATTGTGGATGGTGTTAAGCCTTGAGCCCAGCATTTCTTTGCATTTGTCCAAATGCCGTAAATAGGCACGCGAATAATTCTGGCAGGTATAACAGCCGCAGGTTTCATCCAATGGCCTTGTATCTTGTTCGTATTGGTTATTTCTGATTTTGACCACGCCAAAGCTGGTGAACAAATGGCCATTGCGGGCGTTTCGGGTTGGCATGACACAATCAAACATATCAATGCCGCGTCGAACCGCTTCCACCAAATCTTCCGGTGTGCCCACACCCATTAAATAGCGCGGCTTATCAACCGGCATTTTGCGATGCACGACATCCAGCGTCGCCATCATTTCTTCTTTTGGCTCGCCTACCGATAAACCACCAATCGCATAACCATCAAAGCCTATATCAACTAATCCGGCTATCGATTCCTGGCGCAAATGTTCGTACATGCCGCCTTGCACAATACCAAATAACGCCGACGGATTATCGCCGTGTGCCATTTTGCTGCGCTCTGCCCAGCGCAACGACAGGCGCATGGAGTCGGCGGCTTCATATACGGTAGCAGGGTAGGGCGTGCATTCATCAAAAATCATGACAATGTCTGAACCTAAGTCTCGTTGCACTTGCATCGACTCTTCCGGCCCCATAAAAATCTTGCTGCCGTTGATCGGTGATTTAAAGGTTACGCCTTCTTCGGTAATTTTACGTAACTTGCCCAGGCTAAACACCTGAAAGCCGCCAGAGTCGGTCAAAATAGGTTTATCCCAGCGCATAAAATCGTGCAAATCACCATGCGCTTTTATCACTTCCATACCTGGGCGCAGCATTAAGTGAAACGTATTGCCCAGGATAATTTGCGCACCAACACCGTGCAATTCATCCGGCGTGAGTGACTTGACCGTGCCATAAGTGCCAACCGGCATAAAAATCGGTGTTTCCACGATGCCACGCGCAAAAGTCAGTTGGCCGCGACGGGCATGGCCGTCGGTATTTTTTAATTTAAATTCCATGATGGGGTGTGTTCGCGTTTTTTAAAGTGCTTGTCAAATCAGGTGGCGGTCATTCTACTTACAAAGCTTTCGGGAAGCGCTTGTTTTTTACAACCCCTCGGCGTTTTTTGTCTACTGTTTTTTGCAGCGCTTTCAGCTCTTCAGTTACTTTTTTATGATCGCGACTTAATGATACGCAGGTTTGCCGTAAAGATTCCTCTGAAAGCGTCAGTGATTGTATGGCTTCGTGTTGGCGATGGTTTTTTTCGCGCCAGTTTTGTTCCATAAAGGTTTTTTCTTCATCCAAGCGCCGGGCAAACCATTGCTGGTCTTGTTCCTGGCGCTCTTGCCATTTTGCTTCTTGCTCAAGCAGATGCGCATCTTTGCTTGTCAACTGGCTTTCTAAAGCTGCTATTTGCTCTTGTCGCTGTTTATTGCCTTGTGTTAGCTGAGCGTTTAATTCATTTGCACTTTGGATTTTAGCAAGTAGCTGTTCGTGCTGCGTGTTTAGTTTTTCAACTTGAACACCGTAATGCGTTAACGCTTCTTGTTGCCGGGCGACTGTGTTTTGTAATTCAGCAAGAGTGATTTTAAACGTGTTTTCTTTGTCCTCGTAAATCTTTTTGGCTTCTATGGTCGCCAGTTTCCAGGTTTTTTCCACGCTTTCCAGTAGACAGGCAGGAATGTTGGGGCGCGATTGTTTATCCAGTTGCCTTTCTGCAAAGGCTTGCGTCCACGCTTTTATGGCGTTGTTGATGGTGTTGGGGCTGTTAACGCCGATGCGGGTTTTAATGGCATCGATGGTCGGAAATTTGCCGGTTTCCATTAAAACCTGGTCGCAACAGGCGTAGGCATTGGCGTAAGTGTCAGTTATTTTGGGCATAAGCAAATCTCTACTCAGTGATTTTCGAATCGTTTTTTGTAGCTTTATCCGTATCAAATCAAGGCGCGATACAGGGGAAGCGCAATATTTGCTTTATTATAATAATTTTAATTG
>NZ_FUKJ01000067.1 GCF_900163745.1 Crenothrix polyspora | reverse complement strand
GGCCTAATTATTTTAACTTTGCCGATGATGTCACTTATGACATTAATATTGACAACAATAAAAATGGTAAGGCTGGCGATGTGGTTTATCGGGTTAATTTTAAAACCGAAATTCGCCCACCCTTTACCGGTTTACCGGTCGCTTACGCAGGTGTCAACGGTGTTGCTGGATTACCGCCAGCAATCACTGCGCTGGATGGCCCTGCCTCACTGGGACTTGGAATGCGGCAAACTTACAGCGTTACCGAAATTAAAAACGGCCACAGCCGTAGTTTAAACAAGGGTCTGCAAGTCGCCGTGCCTTCCAATATTGGGCCACGCACGATGCCTAATTATGAAGCCTTAAGTCAACAGGGTATTTATAATCTAAAGAATGGCGGCAGAGTGTTTGCAGGCCAACGCGATGAAACGTTTTACATTGATTTGGGCGCCACCTTTGACACGCTTAATTTCAGAAAAACCCCCATATTAACTGCTGCCCAAGATGCCAACGATAGCGCCAATCCATTTGGCAATGATATGTTTTCGGGTTTTAATGTTAATACTATTGCCATTGAAGTACCCATCAGCGAAGTCATTCTCAATGCCAAGCAACCCATTATCGGCATGTACGCTTCTACCAGTAGATCACAATACAAAATGCTGAACTCCGGTAAAAAGAGTCAAACCTGGGGTTGGTTACAACAAGTTTCGCGTATGGGTAACCCACTTATTAATGAAGTGATTATTGGCACGGGTGATAAAGATATGTGGAATGCCACCGAGCCATTGCAAGAAAAGAAATTTATTAACTATTACACAAACCCGACTTTGCCGGTTTTATTAAATGCCGCTTTTGGAACAAGTTTTCCTACCACAGGCCGTACTGACCTGGTTGGCGTGCTACTGAAATATCCAGGCCAAGATCCTAAAACCTGTACGGATAAGAATCCATGCTCGGAATTATTGCGTTTAGACACCAGCGTTCCTGCCACTTTACCCGCCAATCAAAAACGTTTGACCGTTCTTGCAGGTGATAAAGCGGGCTTTCCTAATGGCCGCCGACCTAATGATGATGTTACCGACGTGGCACTACGGGTAGTAGCCGGACTCTTAAAAGGGGCGACTGTACCTAATCTGGGTGACGGTGTTAACTTCAATATCGGTACTGAAAGCAGTAATGTTACCGCCAACGGTATTTATAAAGTATTTCCATTTTTACCCACACCCCATGATGGCCGTGATCGCAGACACATAGACTGTGATGAAAGCGCTGCCAATCCCTGTAACTAAAACGCAGAATCATCTTAAGCCCTTGGAGTCCAACGCGCGTTTGGACTCCAAACATTGTATCTACTACTGAGATAGTCGTGATGCTTATATTAAATGTGTCCGCTTACAGAAATGTTGTCTTGTGTGCCTGTGTTCTTGTGATGGGCTGTTTGCCTAATAGCCTCTGCGCTAAGCCTTACACGCCGCAATCATCCGATGAGGTGTTAGAGCAATTGCCGCTACTCAATAACCGTACTGATAAAGTATTACAGCGATTACGACGGCAATTAAATACCGAACCAGATAATTTACAAGTGGCCTCAGCGGTTGCTAACCGCTTTATGGAGCTGGCACGTTCTGAGTCCGATCCTCGCTATTACGGCTATGCCGAAGCTGCCGTTAAAAAATGGTGGCAGCAATCCAAACCACCGTTGGCCGTACTGCTGATACGGGCTAATTTACGCCAGCATCGTCATGATTTTGACGGTGCTTTGCACGATTTACACGCTGTCATCGAGCAAGATCCGCGTAATGGCCAAGCATGGCTTAGCCTCGCTGTTATACAAAGTGTGCAGGGTAATTATGAGGCCTCGCGTCTGAGCTGTTTACACTTAAAACGGCTGGCTAGCCACCTGACTGAAATGTCATGTCTGAGTAATGCGGCCAGTTTAAGCGGCTCAGCACAACAAGCTTACGCCGTGCTAAAGCAAGCCGTTGATAACACCTCGACAACTGATGTGGAAATACACCGCTGGGCACTAACCTTATTGGCGGAAATCGCTGTCCGGTTGGGCGATGCCAAAGCCGCTGAAACGCATTTTTTACAGGCATTCGCATTAAATCAACGTGATGTGTATTTACTGGCCAGCTACAGTGATTTTTTGCTCGATCAAGGACGCGCCAAACAGGTCATTGAATTACTGAAAGACGATACTCGCTCTGATGGTTTGCTGCTGCGCCTAGCTTTAGCTGAGCAGATAACAGGCACAGGTGATTTGGCTAAACATCAAGAAGATCTGCAACAACGTATCGTCGCTTATCGATTACGTGGTGAAAACATTCATCAGCGTGAAGAAGCCCGTTTTTACCTGGAGTTACTCAAACAACCCAATGAAGCCCTAACGCTGGCCTTGCAGAATTGGCAGGTTCAACGTGAGCCTGCGGATGCAAGATTGGTACTGGATGCCGCGTTAGCAAGCCAAAATACCGTTGCAGCACAACCGGTTTTAGCTTGGCTGAAAGAAAAAAAATTAGAAGATAAAACCTTGCAACAGCGTGTTGCACTACTGGAATAACGCTAATGAAAATTATTATTTTGGTTTTGCTAGGGTTAATTTCAACAACAGCTCTTGGACACAAACCCAGCGACAGTTATCTGGCTATTGAAATGCAAGATTCTAAAATCTCAGGACAATGGGACATCGCACTGCGTGATCTTGATTACGCCGTGGGGCTAGATGATAACCGTGATAACCAAATTACCTGGGGAGAATTGCAACAACATCAGCAACAGGTATCGGTTTATGCGTTAAGCCATTTAAGTATTAATGCTGATAACCAAGCGTGTACAACGCAAGCTCTGGAACAGTTGGTTGATAAGCACGCTGACGGCGCTTACACTGTGCTGCGGTTCGCTGTGGTTTGCCCCGTGTTACCTAAAGCACTTAGTTTCAACTATAAGCTGTTTTTTGATCTTGACCCCAGCCATCGTGGCTTATTACGCCTGCAACAATCCGGCACTACCCAAACGGCAATTTTTAGCCCAGAGCAACCCGCACGCACGTTTGAATTAGGGACGAAAAGCAGTCTGCGTGAGTTTTTTGAATTTGCCAAAGAGGGTGTCTGGCATATCTGGATAGGCTATGATCATATCTTATTTTTGATTAGCCTATTATTACCTGCCGTAGTATGGCGCAATAACCAGCAGTGGCAGCCGGTGTTAAGCTTTCGCACCGCTTTTTTTGATGTGTTAAAAATTGTCACGGCATTTACGCTGGCGCATTCCATCACCTTAAGTTTAGCAACATTAGGACTGGTTAACCTACCGTCGCGCTGGGTAGAATCGGCAATTGCCGCATCGGTATTGTTAGCCGCGCTTAACAATATTTACCCCATGGTATTAACACGGCTGTGGATGGTGGCCTTTGGTTTTGGTTTAATACATGGCCTGGGATTTGCCAGCGTGTTGACCGACTTAGGGTTGCCTGAAAATTCGTTGATTGTTGCGTTACTAGGTTTTAATGTGGGCGTGGAAATGGGGCAATTTGCTATTGTCAGTGTTTTTTTACCGATAGCCTTTTGTGTTCGACGTACCTGGTATTATCAAAAACTCACCTTGGGTTTTGGTTCCGGAGCCATCGCTATAATCGCTTTATGCTGGTTTTTAGATAGAAGCCTTAATATCAGTTCGCTGGCTTTGTTAAGCCGTATGCGTGTTAATTTAAGTAGCGGCGTTCCGGATTTATTAATGGCCTTAAATTTATAACGACTCAATTCCAATAGATTAAGGATATAGCGCATTATCTGGCAAATGACAATCAACAAAAAGAACACCACCAATTTAAGTAATTGTTTGTAACCACTCAGCCGTCCAAAAGATAGGGTAAAGCGAGTTACCTATCCACGGAAAGCACAAAAAACACGGAAAAGTGTGGATGTTTTGTCACAAAAAAAATCATTACCGAAAACTTTCTGTGTCTTTTGTGCTTTCCGTGGACTGTTGTAACATCCACTGACAATTGTTTTGCCTTACCTTGGCCGTAAACCACGCGCAGTAAAATAAGTTTCCTCATCCGCCATCATTTTCTCCCAGTCAATAGCAATAGAGCTTGGATAGCCGTATCTCCAATCGTATTTAACGTCGATACTGGCTGCTTTTTTGTCGATAGCCTTATGGATAACATCAAACAGATTGTTGATAGTGAGTGCTTCATCCATGCGTACACTGGGCAGAGGAGTCCCTTCTCGCGGCAACATGGCTTTTTGAACCACACCGTTCAATACCCTAATTTCAATAGGGTTGTTGTATTCTCTTGGGCAGAAACAGGTGCGTTGCAATGTGTAGATGTAGTGCGTGGGTTGGTTTTGTTGCCATTTTTTTTCGGCAGCCTGTAACTGTTTGGCCTCCACGGATTGTACTGGCAATTCCAGCTTCTTATTTTCTATATGTGGTTGTGTGGGTGTCGTACAGGCAGTCAGAATTGACAGATACAAGGGTACTAACAGCAATTTTTTCATGAGTCATTCTCCGTTTATAATTGGGCTTGTGATACAAAGAGAGCAGGCTTGCTGCCGGGTGATATTTAAGTCGTCTCGCTATTTGCTGCATTAGTCGAGCAATGCACTTCGTGATGACAGTAGCCTACAATCCAGTGTATTTTATTGGGTCAGCACCTCTTAACATAGTACCAAACCGAAAAAAATGTTGAATAACCATCTATGATTGACTCTTCCAGTCATTCCAGATAACGTTTCAATACATTGAATATTTTTGTCAGGCCGCTTCCATGCCCAATTCACTTACTCCCCCATCCAGCACTGTTTTTCAGCATTTTATTGCCACACCACTGGACACACTTCTCACAGAACACCAGACCGCCAATGCCGAAACCAAGGTTCTCGCGCTTTTTCAGCATTGCGTTGCTGAAGTGCCCGCCTATCGCCATTTTCTGGAATCACACGCCATAAAGCCTATAGAAATTAATGCTTATTCAGCCTTTAAGGCCTTACCGCTGATGACCAAAGCCAATTACATGCAGACTTATCCGCTACCGGAACGCTGCCTGTGGGGTAGTCTTAAAGGTTCAGATCGGGTAGCGGTTTCTTCCGGCTCAACCGGCAAGCCCACATTCTGGCCACGTTCTGTTACCCATGAACTGGACGTTGCTGTGCGTTTTGAGCAGGTATTTTGCGACAGTTTTCGTGCCCATGAACGCAGCACGCTGGCTATCGTTTGCTTTGCCTTGGGCAACTGGGTAGGCGGTCTGTACACGACATCTTGCTGCTGGCATTTGGCAAGCAAGGGCTATCCGCTGATGGTAGCGACACCTGGCAACAACAAGGCAGAAATTTTCCGTGTCGTACGTGAGCTGGCACCACATTTTGAGCAAACCGTGTTACTGGGTTATCCACCCTTTATCAAAGATGTGATCGATGCGGGTATCGCCGAGGGCATCAACTGGGCCAGCTACAATCCCAAACTGGTCTTTGCCGGCGAGGTCTTTAGCGAGGAATGGCGTAGCTTGTTGGGACGGCGCATCGGTTCAAAATCTCCCTACCATGATTCCGCATCGCTGTACGGCACTGCCGACGGCGGCGTACTCGGTAACGAAACGCCATTCAGTATCGCCATTCGCCGCTGGCTGGCCAATCATCCAGACGCTGCCAGACGCTTGTTTGGTGAATCGCGGTTACCAAC
>NZ_FUKJ01000315.1 GCF_900163745.1 Crenothrix polyspora | reverse complement strand
AGCGGCCTAGGACACTGCCCTTTCACGGCGGTAACAGGGGTTCGAACCCCCTTGGGGACGCCAAGTCTACGCTAATAATCGTAGGCCGCGTTCATGTCAATCAGCGGCTGTAAAGCCTAAAAAGTTTTAGTCCCCATCGTCTAGCGGCCTAGGACACTGCCCTTTCACGGCGGTAACAGGGGTTCGAACCCCCTTGGGGACGCCATTTATAAAAAAGCTTATCTTATGATAGGCTTTTTTTATGCCTGCTGGTTTTTCCAGAAATCGCCCATTGCGCGATCCATATCGCCTTCAGACATCACTACTACCAAAATATTAAGAGAGCTATGTTTGATGTTCTAAAAAATATGTCGATGGCTAATCCTGCATCGTGTAATGTAGAAACGCAAAATTTTCGTCTCTACGAATGTTTAAACCGACTATAAGCACCTATCCCCAGTAGCACAAGCAAAGTCCCCCACAACAAAATCGGTATTAACCAAAACCATTGCTGATAAAAACTAGTCGGCGGCGTTTTGAGATACGGCACTTTGTACACACCCGTCCAAGGCTCATGTATCGGGGAACGTTCCAATATTTCCCCTGATGCCAGCGATACGGTGGAAATGCCGGTATTGGTTGCCCTAATCACTGGACGACGAAATTCTACACCCCGCGCCAGCGTCATATACAGATGCTGGTAAGGTTCTTGCCAAGTGCCATACCAGGAATCATTGGTAGTATTAACAATAAACTGTGCGCCCAATTTGGCCAATTCTCTGGAAAATTGTGGAAACAGCCCCTCATAACAAATTTGTGCGCCCAGTTTGTAATCATTTAAGGTCAGTAATGTTGTCGGCCCTGCACCGCGTGCAAAGTGTCCGGTGGCTGGTAACAGGTCGCGGATACCTGGAAACCACTGTTCCCCCGGTATGTATTCGCCAAAAGCCAGTAAGATGGTTTTGCTGTAGTGAGGCTGAACTATGCTGCCTTCTTTATCGATGACAAATAAGGAATTGGTAATCAGGCGTGATGTTTCTTCAAAACTGTAAGCACCGGTTATTAAGGGCAGTTGTCGCTCGCGGATAAATTGCGCGAGTGCAATCGGGTAAGGATCAGTTTTAAAAGAGTCGCCTAACAAGGCTGGGAATGCTGTTTCTGGCCAGATAGCAAAATCAATGGCTGTATTTTTGTTCGCATCAATACCTTGATTGGTAAGCGTCATATAACGTTTTAGTATGTTTTCTTTCGAGTCTCCACCAAGTTCTGCGGCCATTTTTTCGGCATTATCGGTACTGGCTTGTACCAGCAGCGTTGTAACATTGGCATCGGGTTGCGGCAATCTATTCTTTAGCCACAGCCCCCCCATATTGAGCACGATAAACCCCGCGATGACTGATGCAAAAATGAGTTTACCTCGTGTTTGTCTACGATTTTTCCAGGCGATGTAAAGCGGAAGATTGGTGAGTAACGTAAGCGCACTCAAACCACTAAAACCTATGACTTCAGCCCACTGAAAAATTGGAATATTAGCGCCATACCAGGAATAACCAAAGTTCCAGTCAAACAGCGTGAATGAATTTGCTTCGGACAAAATGGTTATTAGTGCCAACAATCCTAGCGAAAGCGGCTCTGACCAGTTGAATTTTTGCTTTCCCCAGAACCATAATCCACCAGCCAGGGGTACAAACAAATGCGCGACCAAGGCATAGACCAACATGCCTACACCGGAAAAAAACCAAGGCAGATGGGCAAATTCGTGCAATAAATAGGTTATCCAGTTAAAGCCGATCAGCGTAAACACAAACGATGTGATCATGCCACCAATAATTACATCTTTTAGGCGCGTTTGCTGCATCCAAAATAGCCACAGAGGGACAAAACAAAACAACGATGCCCACGGCGGAAACGGAATATAGCTAGTGCCGATAAAAATGCCTGATAAAATTGGCAGTAGCCAGTGTTTATTCATAGTGGGATATGGGCGGCATTTATGCCAAATAGGATGGAATAATTAGAAAAGATACGACGACAATGGCTGTCCAGGGAAATCACAAAAAATACGAAGATATAGAGTGCAGATGATATAGGTTTTACGATAACAGAACTAATCGGTGGCCGGAGAGCTGTAAAATAAAACGCTGGTATCAAGCCAGTCCGGTTGAGCAGCCCGTTATGTTGCCAAGCTATGCACAACGGCCAAATTAGCCAGCTTGGTTTATGTGTAGATTTTTAACCACTGTATTAGGATCTGCTTGCACTAAACGTAATAATACTTTAGCCGGGCCAGTTGGTTTTCTATGACCTTGTTCCCAGTTTTGCAGTGTCCTTACATTTACTCCAATTAAGCTAGCAAATTTTAATTGAGTGAAACCAATATTTTCACGAATTGATTTAACATTAGGTTCAGGAAATTCATATAGTCGGGAAGCGTTGATTTCACCCCGATGAATTTTTCCAGCTTCTTTGATACTAGCGATTAGCTCATCAAAATGCTCATTTTGCATCTTTAAACTCCATGACGACAATTTCTTTAAGTGCTGATAGTTGATCTTTCGTCAAATTATCGAGTTCATTTTTTGCGTAGGCATGCAGCATAAAAATTTGATCATGCCTTGTTGCCCAATAATAAATGACACGAATACCGCTCCGTTTTCCTCGACCACTAACACCCCACCTAACTTTACGAATTCCACCAGTGCCTTGAATAAGATCACCTAAAGTTGGCGTTTCGATTAGATCGTTTTGAAGAGAACGATATTCTTCATCATTCAACAGAGCGATGATTTTCTTTGTGAATATAGAAGTTTCGATGATGACCATGCGGAACATTATACGTCGTTGACGTAACATCGCAACTGCTTATTTCGAGCCTTGCATAGCGTCAAGCTAAACGATGGTCGGAGAGCTGTGAGAAAAATTCTGGTATCAAGGCAAGTCCGGTTGAGCAAGCCGTTTGGCCGCCAAGCTATGCACAACCGCAAAATTAACCCTGAACTCACGGTTCGCTCATTTTTTCTTGTGGTTTTCAAGATTCAAAACCACTATATATAGCGGCTTTAGAGGGTAATTCTAAAATTAAAATTTCCACGATAATTTTGAGTGTCTGAAATTTTCAGTTTCATGTGAAAAACTAGCCATTCAAAGTTAAAAATCGAATTTCTATCCTTGTTTTTCATATCCAGAAGGCCAATCTTTCGAAGTGCCCTAAAAAATGAGCGAACCGTGAGCCTGAATAAAACTGTTACGACAAACACCGACCCCATAGAACTCTACAAATTTTATACGTTGAATTGATTAAGGCAGTGCAGAAATTGATCCAGCAGGAGGTTAAGTAATTTGCCTTAATCCCAGTGGACAAAATTCTGGTAAAGTTGATTGATAAAGACATGCAGATACTCTTCGATATTTTCAGAAATATGCAGAGTGTTCAGCGCATCCTTATTCCAGACTCAACTTTGGGCAGGGAATGTCTCCAGCATACTAGAAATACGGCGATTGGTTGAATTCACCGATTGCAAATAGCCGTTAACTTTTTCGTTCAGGGCAGTGATGTCTCCACGCTGCTGCTCATTAACTTCCTGTAAGTCGGCATTCTGTTTTTTCAGTTGCGCAATGAGTCCATTCAGGTTGCCTGCTTCTTTCTCAAACGCTTGTTGCTTTTGCTGGTGCTCGGTTTGTTGTTCGGCAATAAATGCATCAGTATCCTGTTTTTCTTCCTGGAGTTGCCGGATGGTAGTTTCCAGGGCATTACATTGTTCCGTGCCGAGTGCCATGGCCAGCGCCATTTCATCCTGTGTTTGTCTGAGGGTTTCTTGCAGGGTTATTACCTGCCTTGACTGGCCATCATGCACTTTGCCCAGTTCTTCAAATTGTGT
>NZ_FUKJ01000314.1 GCF_900163745.1 Crenothrix polyspora | reverse complement strand
ACAAGCTCAAGGTGTAAGGAGGCCAAACTCACCTGGTTGCCATAAAGAGGAGCAAACAGCGGTCTTTCGGTAGTCGTTAATTGTTCGGACTGAGCTAAAACAAGCGTATTTTGAAGCTCAAACTTAAACTTGTTGAGGTTTTCGGTAGTGTCAGGAATCAATCGGGTAATTTTTCCAGAAATTCCATATTCGGTACGTGACGGGAATGCAACCTGACTTGCCTTATAAAGTTCAATATAACCCTGTAAACCTGAATTAGATGGAGTTCCTACTTGGTTGTTAACCAAAGCAAACCAACTGTTTTGGACAATCTTCGAGTAGGCAGCTTCAAGATCAATTTCGTTATTTTTGATGTAATATTCCTTCCAATTATGATTTGCATCTAGTAAATCCAATAATTGAGGACTATCATTCTTGACCGTAGTTTCAGTTGTTGTGGTTTTCTTTCCAGAGGTAACTACAGTTGTTTTTGTGTTAGTGCTAACAGTATTCAAAAGCTTTGGATTTTGGGCATTGTAGCCAAACAAGGCCGCTCTCTGCCGAAACACATAAACTTTAACTTCCGACTGTGCAGGATTGGTTAACGGTGCATTATCGCCAAGAGGCTTGTCCCAAGCTACGCGTGTTCGATTATTGTCTCTGTCAAGCTCAACTTCTTTGAGTAAACGAATATCCCATTGCTCACTTCCAGAATCATTTTTGTCACGTTCAACTCCGACTATTAACAATACATCGCTAACCTGAATCTGATTCGCCAAGCCCTCCAGCCAAAGGTCGGTATCATCCCTTTTAGGTATCCAGGGAATGGTAGTCTGTACCGGAATGGCATTCCATTCCACCCGCGCATTGATGGCTTCAACCGTTTCAAAAGTTTGTGCCTGCTCCCCAGAGCCAGGGATACTCTGAACGCGTGTGGCAACGGGAATTGTCACCGGTTCAGCCGCCTGTGTCGGTGCGCCCGGTGATTCTTGCAAGGTAAAGGCCAAATAAGTCGAAGCCGCAACGCCAGGCAAAGGCGTATAACCAATCAATTTGGCCAGCTCTAACAAGGATGTGTCTTCAGTCGCTGTGCGCAGGTAATTCTCGTTAGCGATGCGCTCTTGGTAAAAAGTCAGCACATCCAACATCGTTGCACCCGCTTCGCACAGTGCTATCGTGAAGTCCTCTTCTTCACGCGTACTTAGGTTCGCCGGTACCGGGTATTCCGAGCTCGACAGTTTGGCCAGTAACGATTCACGGAATTTTGGATAATCGCCTGTACGGTAACGAATTGTTGGCAGCCCCGGCACATTAGCTATAAGCACTGGCGTTTCCGTATCAATACCAGTACAGCAACCGCAGTCATTCACTTGTGGCTCATTCATTACTTGCCTCCAACCAGTTGCAACCGCAAAACGCCATGATCGGGATAATTCGGATCATTCTCCAATCGAGGTATTTCCAGCCGTCCAAATTTGAGAAACCCCTCTTCTGCTGAATGGGGATCATCACGATCTTTACGGGCAAATCGGGTGATTTGCACCGATGCGACACCTGCAACAGCATGCGCCGCCGCATAAATTGGCCCTAGAAAAACAGTTTGTCCAAAACTTAAATTATCGGAATGAAACACGCCCAGTCTGCCATCAGGCAACCTGCGGCTGCCGAGTACATTAAGCAAACCTTTCCGCACATCGCTACGGAAATAATCGGCCTTGACGCAAACCAACATCTCCAGTTCTAACGACACATAAATGGGATCATTGAACTCAAGATCGTGGCCTGCCATGCGGTATTGTTCGACGTGCTGGGACAGCTTATCTTTAAATGCTTGATCTAGAGGGACACCGCCAAACCGGTCAACGGTAATAAACACGGTGTACCAACTGCCCGTCCAGCGCAAAGTAGCCGCAGCACGCTGAACGCCGTCCAAGCGTTGCGTTACTTCAGCATAATCATCGGTAGTTACCGCACGCTCCTGTGTCCGGAAAGCTTGCGGTGCACGCCTACGCACTTGTGCGGCGGTTTCAGGATCAAGTCCGCCATAAGCCGGAAGTGGATTGCGGACACCCAAAATAATACCATCCGCCGATGTCACAATATGTTTGATGGTGTCGGCACCTATATTCCCTGCCCGCCCATTCCCTATGCGGTATTGCGCAGAAAAAGAACTGCCTGAGTTAGGCCGCTTGCCGAACTTATCGTTACCAAAGCGCAAATAGCTGGTTCCGTCATGCTCAACTTCAACAACAAAATATTGACCATCTGCATTACTGTTCAATAAATCATTAACTGGCTCCCAATTTTCCGAACTGGTTAAGCGGATAACGGGGATAACAGACTTGTTTTTAGCTGTCGTATCTTTCCGATTAATCCATGTGACGGCTGGCGCGTAGGGGTCGAATAAAACTTTCTTCCCTTGCTCCGGTTTCTGGCGCTTAATGAATTCGGGGCTAACTTTGTCGAGGTATTCTACGAAGGTTAATGGGCTTTCCGCCAATTTAGGGTAAAAACGCGGCGGGACTGGGTCTTGTGTGGGTGATGCACAATGCGGGGCTAGTGAATCATTCCGGTATGATTGGGTAATTGTTGGTACCGTGCCTAAAAACTCCTCGTTTGGCAAAGTCATGCCATGATCGCACAACACAAGGTTGCCCCGTGCTACGCTGACATCTTCTATAAACTTTTCACCATGACCTTTATCCGTAGTAGCTGATACGCAAAACTGGAAAGGCAATGCATCTTCGCTAGCCCATGCTACTTCGGTAATGGTTCTAGGCGCGGTCGATGGATCATTATAAAGTGGATCAGTTAAAGGCTGTTTCGGATCATCCGTGGAAGTACTGTTGACAGCCGTCAATCGTACAATATGCCGACGTGTCGCATCAGCATCTTCAGTCATTCCTGTTATCGGTCCTTTCACCTCCTCAAACAACAATAAATCACCCACTTGCAATTTTGGTAGATGTCCGACAAGAGTAGCCTTTGTAGAGCCTTTAAGCAGGCAGCAGTTATGGTCGCCCCAGGTATAAATCGAGATATGATTATGGGCTTGGAACAAGTTTATTTTGTAGTCTATCGGTATTGGTACAGGCTCAAAAACTGTCGGTTTCTGCTGGAGTGCTTCCCTATCATCATTTGAATCTGGCCGGATAAGCCAAGGTAATCCCGGAATACAAGTATAAAAACGCGTACCTTTTGTTTGTAGCAAATCTACGACATCAGTGTCAACTTGCAACTGCACCCAGGTACGGGCATTGCAACCGTCATGGGTATGATAATCAACCAGCAGCGCATGTCGGCGTAGCGAAACCCGTTTCCGAGCAGTTTCCAGATAAGCCTCTGTCGCAACAGCATCTTGCTCATAGCTTAAGTGGTCACCGACATAAGCCAATACTTCGGCAATGGTGACACCAATATCGGCCGCACTGCGTTCCCGCCAATCAGGCACCAAATGCGTCAGCCGATCCAACAGCAACCGGCGAAAGCTGTCATAATCTTTGGCAAGATAATTAATATCTGGCAGCGCCTGCGGTTCTTTCTGGCAGAAAGTTTCTATTTTACAGTCAAAGTCGCTCGGACATTCCACTTTGAAGGAAAACTCAATTTCGGCTAAGCGTGGATCAAAATCTTTCGGTGGATGATTATCTTCAAGTGAGCGCCGCAATTGCAGCCGATAAGTCGAATAGTCGCCGGTTGCATCGACACGAATCAGCAACACATGAGTCGGATGATCAAGGGCGGTAACTATTTTTTTTACATTGATTTCTTCCGGTTCAGATAGCTTTTGTGGTAACGGACTTGCTGGCTCAACCCACTGAATATGAGGATTACGCCCAGGATCGCCACCGCTAAGGATTAAATTTTCCGTTTTAAGCCCGGCAACCGGTTTTAAAAACCGCAGCAACAACGTCTTTTGTCTTAAGGCATCTTTATCGGGTAATTCACGATCAACCACTTCCAGGTAATCAATCCCGTTCAAAAGGGGATGCTCGTTAACCGCATCACGGCGTTTCTGGTCACAGCAATGGTAAATCATGGCCCGACTCCCACACGCGTAAATTCAGCGATTTGGCGTTGTTGGGTACGCCGCACGATATATTGCAAGGCAATGCGTAATATAGAGTCTTCTGCCTGCACATCCACCGCCTCAACAACAATGAGATTACCC
>NZ_FUKJ01000346.1 GCF_900163745.1 Crenothrix polyspora | reverse complement strand
ACGCCGCCCGATGAAGACGGTTCGGCAGACTTGCAATATGTGCTGGCAGTAGCCAAAACGATTGCTGAACACATGACCGATTACCGCATCATCGTTGATAAATCCACAGTGCCTGTGGGTACGGCAGACAAGATTAAAAATCTCATCCAGACCACATTGGCCAGCAAGGGGCTGGATATTGAATTCGATGTGGTTTCCAATCCTGAATTCTTGAAAGAAGGCGCGGCCATTGCCGATTTTATGAAGCCGGATCGTATCATTGTCGGCACGGACAACCCCAGAACCACCGAGCTGTTAAAAGCGTTATATACCCCCTTTAATCGCAGTAATGAGCGTGTTATATCTATGGATGTGCGGTCGGCCGAACTCACCAAATATGCCGCCAACGCCATGCTGGCGACAAAAATCAGCTTTATGAACGAACTGGCCAATTTGGCTGAACACATGGGTGCTGATATTGAGAGTGTGCGTAACGGCATTGGTGCAGACAGTCGTATTGGTTACCATTTTATCTATCCGGGCTGCGGTTATGGCGGCTCTTGCTTTCCTAAAGATGTTAAGGCACTGGAAAAAGCCGCCAAGGAACTGGGTTATCAGGCGGAAATTCTGGGTGCGGTAGGGCGTGTCAATGACAAGCAAAAACACGTTTTATTTAACAAAATACATAAACACTTTAAGGGACAATTAAAAGGCAAAACCTTTGCTTTATGGGGCTTGTCGTTCAAACCCAAAACCGATGACATGCGCGAAGCACCCAGCCGCATCTTACTGGAGGAATTGATAGAGGCAGGCGCTATTGTGCAAGCTTACGATCCGGAAGCGTTAGTGGAAGCCAAGCGGCTTTATGGCAATAAAGTAGGCCTGGTGTTGTGCAAAAACCAGGCAGAGGCGCTCAATAATGCTGATGCGTTGTGTGTGGTCACCGAGTGGAAAAACTTTTGGAGTCCAGACTTTGCTCAACTAAAACTCAAGCTCAAGGGCGCTGTGGTATTTGATGGCCGTAATCTTTATGCACCCAAACAGTTAAAGGCCGCCGGACTTACCTATTATTGTATCGGCAGGCCCATTGGCAATCCGGTATCGGCTTAATCAATGACCCTTATCAAACCAACTAAGAGAAAAGCTGTGAAAATATTAGTGACAGGTGCCGCAGGCTTTATCGGTTCCATGCAGGCTATCCGCTTGCTGGAACGGGGTGATGAAATTGTCGGCATAGATAACCTTAACGATTATTATGATGTCAACCTGAAGCTGGCACGATTGGCGCGGTTACAAAATTACCCTAATTTCACCTTCATAAAGCTGGATATTGCCGACAGGGCAGCAGTAGCTAACCTGTTTGCCAAGGAACAGCTGCAACGGGTGGTGCATTTGGCCGCCCAGGCCGGTGTCCGGTATTCCATTACCAACCCCCATGCCTATATCGATTCCAATATTGTCGGTTTTCTCAATATCCTGGAAGGCTGTCGGCACCATAAAATTGACCACCTGGTCTATGCCTCGTCAAGTTCCGTGTACGGTGCCAATACCCGTATGCCGTTTTCGGTACACGATAATGTCGACCATCCAGTGTCATTGTATGCCGCCAGCAAAAAGGCCAACGAACTGATGGCGCATACCTATAGCCACTTGTACAAACTTCCTGCCACGGGACTTCGATTTTTTACCGTTTATGGGCCGTGGGGTAGGCCTGATATGTCGCCTATGTTGTTCGCCAGCAATATCCTGCAAGACAAGCCGATTGACTTGTTCAATTACGGCAACCATCGGCGTGATTTTACCTATATTGACGATATTGTCACCGGCATAACCAAAGTGCTTGATAAGCCTGCACAGGCCAATCCAGGCTGGTTAAGTGACAACCCAGATCCTGGCAGTAGCACAGCACCTTACAGGGTATACAACATTGGCGGCAATTCTCCCGTACAGCTATTGGATTTTATCGCCGCCCTAGAACATGCTTTGGGCAAAACAGCGATTAAAAACTTATTGCCCATGCAGCCGGGGGATGTTCCTGATACTTATGCCGACGTAGAGGATTTAATCGTTGAATTTGATTACAAACCGGACACGCCGCTAAGGGTTGGTGTGGATGCCTTTGTGGCATGGTATACAGAGATGCTTGGGAAAGGCAAAGATGAGCTTGCAACACAATAAAAAATCGGTGGGAAGCATCGCGGAATTTATCATGTATTCATGCTGCCATGGGTACATCTAAATCCAGAGTTTCAGCCCGGCAGCAATGCTTAAATTTTTTTTAGGTAAATTTGAACCTTCGTACATATTTCAGGAATATACGGTCGGCTGCGAGCTATCCTGGTTGCATTACGCTAGGTCGCAGTTAATTGGAGTATAGGTAATTATTGTCCCTGCGGGGTCGTGTTGAATCATTAGGAAAGCTGGGGGCTTTATGTTGTGAACCGCTCGAAGCGGTAAGGGGGGCGCTATCGCGGCCCCAATTTAATGGCTACCAATAGGTAGCAGGTCAGCGCCACAGGCTCAATTGTTCAATCCTATGGTCTTCTTGTTCTTGGTGGCGTATGTACTCCCGAATAATGGTTTCATCCCGCCCAACCGTTGAAACAAAATAACCACGCGCCCAAAAATGTTGTCCAACATTGTGCGCTGTTTCTCCCCATACACTCGTGCAAGATGAATAGCACTCTTGCCCTTAATATAGCCAATCACCTGTGCTACTGAATACTTCGGTGGTATCGATATCAGCATATGAACATGATCAGACATCAAATGCCCTTCTATAATCCGGCTTTCTTTCTGGCTCGCTAGCCTTCGAAAAACCTCACCCAAATGGGGGCGCAATTCTTTGTACAAAGTATGTCGCCTACATTTTGGAATAAACACAACATGATATTTACAATCCCATTTTGAATGGCTTAAGCTCTCTTTGTCGTCCATCAGATTCTCCTCGATCGTGTACTTGGCGGTTCACGATTATGAGTGTCTTGATGGACTCCTCTTAATGTCAAACTTTTGCTGTCTCCCCGGCAGA
>NZ_FUKJ01000056.1 GCF_900163745.1 Crenothrix polyspora | reverse complement strand
GACGTGCATCGTTGTCCCATTTGCTGGGGTAGTCTGTGGGGTAGTGCGAATATTTACCAAAAAATTAACGTAAGTCATTGATAGTCTGCTGTGTGTAACATTCAGTGTATGCGTTCACTTCCCCCTTTGAAAAAGGGGGATTGAGGGGGATTTATTTTAAAAATCTCCCCTTCCCCCTCTTTTTCAAAGAGGGGGACTGAATGGTTACGAAGATGTTAAAAATTGATTAAGCTCAATTTCTTCTGATTGTTTTATGTTAGCCTTTGCAAATAATCCCTGACCAAAATGATTGACGCTCACCGTGTATATGATGGAGCGAATGGCGAGATAATTTGCCTCGCTGACGACCTGCAATACTGAAAAGGTGCGGCACTTCTTGACTCTGAGGGTTTAGCAGATAGGATTAAGTGTCATACGGCATGGCGCAAGATATTTTTGGGAGAGGACAATCATGATCCACAAAAAGCCTGAAAAAAACAAATACCGCGATTGTCACAAAAAAATTAGGTGATACATGGCATCGTGTAGCAAGGGTCGAACGAATTGATCCATGAGTCTTTTTTGTGCTGTTGTGCTTTTCATAAACTGTACGTAACATCAGTTGCATTATTCGGGTAAAATACCCCAGTGTTCGATTCCAGCGCTGTAAATGGCGCGTTAATTCTTTACATTATTTTTTGAGGCATTGTATGCGAAAAAACCTTCTTGCCGTTATCGGTAGCACTGTGCTGTTTTTTGCACATTTAGAGGGTCAGGCCGCGACTGATTTACCTCCTTCTGCCAAGGTTGATATCAAGTCGCCAGAGGATGTCTGTTCCAATTTTACCGATCCTGAATGGCGCAAAGAGCAGGTAGTCGATGGGATAACAATACAGGAGTCAAAACTCTGTAATCCAGACAATCCTGCGGATATTGCCGCTTTTGTTAAAGGCACCAACAATATTTCCATGGAAACCTTGATGGCGACACAGCTCGCCGCCGATGCCATTACCATGTCAGATGATGTCGATGGTGACGGCGATCCCGACAAAATCATTATTAAGCTGGAAGTGGTTGAGTTGAATGGTCGCTCACCCGATGTTAAATCGCCCATCACGACATTTGATATTGCGCCCGGAATACAGCCGACGTTTTGGGTTTATGCGCCTAAAACCCGCGATATGTCTACGCTCAGCATTTATGAGCCGATTGCTAATCCTTTGTTGCGCGTGCCATCCCCTGTTATTCGGGTTGAACAGGATGATACTATCTGGATAGTTTTGGAAAACACCCATTATTTGCCGCATTCGATACATTTACATGGCATCGACCATCCATTTATGGATCATGGCGGCAATGGCAATGATGGTGTCGGGCAAACCAGTAATATGGATACCATGCCCGGCCAAACAAAAACTTACGTGATTAAACCGCGTCAGCCTGGCACGATGTATTACCATTGCCACGTTCAACCGCATACCCATATTCCGATGGGCTTGCAAGGTATTTTCGTGGTGGAAGAAAATCGTCCCAATAACTGGGTACAAACCTTAAATGTTGGGGCAGGGCAGGTACGCCATCCTTCGGTAGCTGTCAGCGAAAAATATGCCAAAGAATACGATTTGCATTATCAATCGGCAGATAAGGAATTACACGAAGTTGTCGCCAGATCAGCTAATGATCCACGTTTAATTGCTAAGCACATGAACATGGAATATGACACCACCGAAGCGACTGATGATTATTTCATGCTCAATGGCCGTTCGTTTCCGTACACCGTCAGAGAATCGCTGATTGAAATGGAGAAAGATAAGTTGGTCAAGTTGCGTGTGCTCAACGGCCATACAGAAAGCTTTGCTTTACATATTCATGGCCATAAACCTACTGTTACCCATTACGATGGTGTCGATAATGGCCCCACCTCCTATATTCAGCGTGATGTCCACGGCATGGTGCCCGCCCAACGCCTGGATCTTGAGCTAAGCGGTGTTGATGATGGCTTGCACAGTTTTGGGCAAGGCATCTGGATGTTTCACGACCATGTTGAAAAATCATTTACCTCCAATGGAGTCGGCGAAGGCGGTGATATTAGTTTGGTGGTCTATAAAGAATTTTTGGATGACAAAGGTATTCCCACCTTGCACGGCATGAGCTTAGCGCCGTATTTTAGTAAAGAGTACTGGAAGGGCAATTATCCGATTTGGCAGGATTATGATGCGTGGCGCAGTTTAGGGTTGCCCGATCTTAAAGGCGAATACCAGTCTGCTAAAGTGGCTGTTGTACCAGTGGCAAAAACACCCATAGAGGCTGCACCTGCTGCCGCACAGAGTTCTACGATGGGTAATTTGTTCTTTGGTTTGCTCATGGGCTTGTTGAGTTATACCCTGATTATTAAAAGACAGGTGCTTATCGATCATGCGCGCAAATTGATAAAAAATCAGCGCTAATCAAGCGTATAGTTGGATGTAGGGACGCACAACGCGTCTCTACAGAAATTCTATATCCCTATGCTTGAGAGCAAGAACTGATTTCCAAAAATACTTAGCGGTATCCTTTTTATTGCTTAACGTTGCTGCCGCCAGCGGTAATAAACTTTGCCATCATCACATAACCAGCTGGCTTCCTGATTGCCATAAGCACTTTTTTGTAATTGGCAGTTATGTTGTGTTTTAAAGTCATTCCAGGTGTCATCATACACGGTAACACTGGTATTCAAACTGATTAGCTTGATTACCACGGTTACTAATATTAAAAAAATCAACATATCGAACACATTTCTACCCGTTAATGACGTTATTTTTGTTGATAGCTGTCTTAAATTCATAAATACCACGCGCCAGGTGTTGGTCAAAGGAACTCATTAATCATGGATGTTGAAACCGTCAAAGCCACGCTTTTATCTTCCCCCGTATTCCTGCTGGATGCAACGGAAATCGTAGCCAACCTAAGTGTTTTAAAGAGTTTGCGCCAGCAATGTGGCGTAAAAATATTATATTCAATAAAGGCATTGCCCACGTCTGTTGTACTGGAAATCGCCAAGCCGTTTGTCGATGGCTTTTCAGTCAGCTCTTTATCTGAAGCGCGTTTGGCGCACCATATTTTGGGCAGAAAAGGCGAGATTCATTTAACCACACCCGGTATTAGGCCGGATGAAATTGCCGCGTTAGCCGGGATAGTCACCCATATCAATTTTAATTCCTTAACACAACACCAGCAATTTGTTGATGCTGTCAAAGTTAGGTCATCTATAGGTTTGAGAGTCAATCCCAAATTATCCTTTGCAAAGGATACGCGCTTTGATCCGTGTAGAAAGCATTCCAAACTGGGCGTGGATATTGATACCTTATGGTTGTCCAATGTGGTCGATCAGGTACAAGGCCTGCATATCCATACGGTGTTTTCGGCACTGGATTTTATGCCGCTGCTTAAAACCGTAGCCAAGCTGCGCGAGTATATGAGTGATAAACTGGCTAAACTCGCTTGGTTAAATTTGGGTGGCGGCTATCTGTTTGCTGAGATTAAAGATCACAAACCCTTTATCGACCTGGTTTTGAAGCTAAGAAACGATTTTGCTATCGAGGTTTACATTGAACCTGGCAAAGCGGTAGTCGGTAAAGCGGGCTATTTAGTGGCTACAGTATTGGATAGCTTTGTCAGTGACGGTAAAACCATAGCCATACTGGATACCTCAGTGAATCATAATCCTGAAGTATTTGAATACCAGCGACAACCTGAATTGCACGAACACGATGAGCTAGGTAAATTCCCCGTTATTTTGGCCGGATGCACCTGTCTGGCAGGTGATGTCTTTGGTGAATACCATTTAAAAGAACCGCTGAAAATAGGCGATAAAGTCGTGTTTAAAAATGTTGGTGCTTACAGCTTGATTAAGGCCAATCGCTTTAATGGCTACGGTTTACCTAGTGTTTATATGTGGGATGGCCAAAAGCTTGATAACATTAAACAGGACAGCTATCAGAATTATTGTCAGCAGTGGTTAGTTAACGGTGTAACGCCATTACAAGACTGAACAACATTAAATGCGAAAGCCATAATGGCACTTGTCCTGTACGCTACTCATGGCTATTGAATTTTAATAATTATTTCAGTTTGGTGAAACCTATATGCTGACTTTAATCATGCAATTTATGTTGGGTTTATTGTATGCAAATGCAGGTGAGTGGCTTATGCACAAGTATATCCTGCACGGCTTAGGCAAAAACCGACACAGTTTCTGGGCGTATCACTGGTATGAACACCACGCAGTGTGTGCCAAAAATGGGATGCTCGACCCAGGTTATCAAAATGTGACGTTAAGCACCTGGAATACCCAAAGCAAAGAATTGATCGTGCTGGCTGGTATTGTCTTGTTGCATTTGCCACTGGGATGGTTGTTGCCTGGGTTTGTCGGTGCGCTCTATATGTCATTGGCGCTGTATTACTACAAACATCGCAAAGCGCATCTTGATCCAGTGTGGGCGAGAAAACATTTACGCTGGCATTACGAACACCATCTCGGTGGCAATTGTTCTGCAAACTGGTGTGTTACCTGGCCTTGGTTTGATTATTTGCTGGGAACGCGCGTAAAAAACAGCACTCTCGAATAAGCCCTTTTTAAGTCCCCGTCATTGTATTTTGACCATCAATCACTACTCAACAACATTAACTATGAAAGCCATACTGATGACCGCCGCTGGTAACCCCGATGTCTTAAGCTTACAAGATATTGCCGAGCCGAAAATAACTGCCGCAACCCAGATTAAAGTAAAACTGAAAGCAGCCGGTGTTAATCCGATTGATACCAAAGTCAGGCGCAATGGTGTTTTTTATTCACAACCCTTACCAGCCGTATTGGGTTGTGATGGTGCTGGGGAAGTGATTGAAATCGGCAGTGCTGTTGATCGTTTCAAGTTGGGTGATAAGGTGTGGTTTTGTAACGGTGGCTTAGGTCGGGAACAAGGCAATTATGCCAAAGTCACCGTATTGGATCAGCGTTGGGCAAGCCTGATGCCGGACAACTTATCTTTTGTAGAAGCAGCCGCTTTACCTTTGGTATTAATTACCGCTTGGGGGGCGTTGTTTGATCGTGGTGGATTGCAGGCGGGGCAAACGGTTCTAATCCATGCGGGTGCCGGTGGTGTGGGGCATGTCGCCATACAATTGGCCAAATTGAAAGCTGCGCGGGTCATTACAACGGTCAGTTCTGAAGAAAAAGTCGCGTTCGTTAAGTCTCTAGGTGCGGATGATGTGGTGGTGTATAAGCCCAATGGCTTTGCTGATGCAGTCAATCAACTCACTGCCGGTAAAGGTGCGGATGTGGTGTTTGATACCGTAGGTTCTGCCGTTTTTAAAGAAAGTATCGCTGTCACCGCACATTTTGGCCGTTTGATAACCCTACTTGATCCGGGTGATATCAATTCAGCCGAAGCCAGAATGCGTAATTTGCTGATAGGTTTTGAGCTGATGTTAACGCCCATGTTGCGCGATTTGCATGAAGCCAGAGACAAGCACGTTGAAATCTTGAACCAGTGTAGACACGCTATTGAACAAGGTCAGTTAAAAGTACATGTCAGTCAAAAATTTCCATTGGAACAGGCCAAATTGGCGCATGACTATATCGAAGCTGGGCATACCCAGGGCAAGATTGTTTTAGAAATGGATTAAATTTTCTTTTTGTCCACGAAAAACACGAAAGGCACGAAAAATATAGATTGAGATTGGCTGCGATTTTGTAATCACCCAACCGTTACAGATGACAGCGTCCGTTTTCAGACGTACCCTGAAATTTTTCGTGTCTTTCGTGTCTTTCGTGTCTTTCGTGTCTTTCGTGTCTTTCGTGTCTTTCGTGCTTTTCGTGGACAATAAATCCTATCAATAAAGTTGTTCATGCGCCGTTCATATCCTACGGGTACACTAGCGGTCAATTTCAGTCACTGGGTTTATGTATAATACATCGCGTCAACGCTAATAATGATGTAAGGATATGGCAGAAAAAACCACCAAAAAACGCAGTTCCCGCTATGGAACCAAAGCAAGATCCAGCAAATCAGCCAAGCAAGGTTCGCATTGGCTCAGAAATCTATCGTTAGTGATCTTACTCGGCGGTGGAGCAAGTCTGGCAGCTTATATCGGCTATCTGGATCATAACGTTCGCACCCAGTTTGAAGGCAAGCGCTGGGCGATTCC
>NZ_FUKJ01000311.1 GCF_900163745.1 Crenothrix polyspora | reverse complement strand
TCTATTTCGCCCAGTCCCGCCAGAGGGCCACTGTTCATCCAGCGCAAATCATTGGCAATTTTCATCAAGCTGACGGCAATCACTTTAAGTTGGCCGGATAATTCAACCATAGCATCCTGGGAACTTAAGCTTTCAAAAAATGACGCATTCGGCATAAAAGGCAAACCGGTTTCCAGGCTTAAACAATTGGCAAATTGTTCGGCAAACTCAGGGTGGGCATTTACGCCCGTTCCCACAGCCGTACCGCCCTGTGCCAACTTATACACTCTGGGTAAAGTCGCATGAATGCGATCTATGCCGTTGCGTATTTGCAGTGCCCAGCCGCCTAACTCCTGACTCATCCGTACCGGCATGGCATCCATAAGGTGGGTACGCCCCGTTTTAGTGACATCGTCCAGTGCTATGGCTTTGTGTTCAATGGTTTCAGCAAGGTGTCGCAAGGCAGGTAAAAGCCGGTTATGGCATTCCAGCGCGGCACTGACATGAATAGCCGTTGGAATCACGTCATTGCTACTTTGCCCCATATTGACATCGTCATTGGCGCTAACGGTTTTACCGGCAATTTTGGTAGCCAGATTGGCTAATACTTCATTGACATTCATGTTGGTGCTGGTGCCAGAACCGGTTTGAAACACATCAATGGGGAACTGCTGCGAATATTGTCCCGCTATAACCTGCTCTGCCGCTTCCATAATGGCATGTCCGGTTACCGCATCCAATTCACCTAGCTGGATATTGACGTTGGCAGCGGTTTTTTTAATCCGAGCCACGGTTTTAATGAAGGCAGGTGGCATCGTCAAGCCACTAATAGGGAAGTTATTAATAGCGCGTTGTGTTTGTGCGGCATATAGGGCATCTGCGGGAACAGCCAGTTCGCCCATGCTGTCTTTTTCAATACGATAGTGTTCAGTCATCATTTTTTAATCCTGTAATAAATGCCATAACAGTGGCGAAATCAAAAGGCCAGCCCAGTTCTTGTTGCGTAGCAGGATGGCGTAGTACGGGAATGCGAATCGCGTAGCGGGCTTGCCATTGCTCCTGTTCGGCAATATCAATGTTATCTATCGTCACATTATGATCAACACGACATGCGGCGATAATGTCTTCGGCCTGTTCGCATAAATGACAGCCGGAGGTACCAAAAAGTTGTAATCGCATATCAGTGGTGTTTGGTCATTTTGTCAACATAGCCCATTAAGAAAGCCGACACCACTAAAGCAAGATGCACAACCACGTACCAGAGTATTTTATCGTTTTGTGTTTGTTCAATGTTCATGAAAACTTTTAATAAGTGTATCGATGAAATTGCCACAATGGAACCGGCCACTTTCATTTTTAATGAGCCGTAATCGTGCGTGCCCAGCCAATCGAGCTTTTCGGTACCTTCTTCAATATCCAGGCGCGAGACGAAGTTTTCATAGCCGCTGAACATTACCATGACCATTAAGCTACCCACCAGGCTCAAATCAATGAGGGTGAGCAAGGTGAGTATCAAGTTGGATTCGTCGATGTCTAAAATATGCGGCAAAAAATGGTACAGTTCTTGGAAGAATTTTATGAATAAGGCAAACAGGCCCAGTGTCATGCCGGCATAAATGGGCGCAAGTATCCAGCGACTGGCGTACATCAGTCGCTCCATAGAATGTTCGAGGGTTTGTTTTAATGGCATGGTGTGTGATGGGGGCTTTTTGGGATTTTGTGTTTAGATGAGTAAGGGCGGCAGGTTATTTATTTCAGCAATCCTTCAGAATATATTTGTGATCCATGAGCTTGCAGACAAAGGTCAGGCAGGTAAGGCAAATGCGCAAAGCTGATAGGAGGCATATCAGTCGCGCAGGATTTCTCGAGCGATGCAAGTCATACCAAACAATGCGCTACGGCTGAGCCGTTCGGACAAAAATACTAAATAAAGCCACAGGCTGTATTTCAGCACATAAACACCCGCCTTATTTTGTGTAATGGTAACGCGCTTGAAGAAAATCAATGCGATCATCTGTTATTAAGTAAACCAAACGATGTTCTCCCGTAATACGGCGTGACCAAACACCAGAAGCAATATGTTTCAACGGTTCAGGTTTGCCGATGCCTTTGAACGGATCGCGCATAACTGCTTCAACCAATTCAAGCACCTTAAGGGCAACCCGTTGATTAGTTTGTACCCAAAACCGGAGATCCTCACGGAATTCTGGTTGAAATACACTTGCTCGATTATGTGTTTTCACCAATGCCTACCTCAGCCCGTAATTCGGACAGTGATTGGGATGGCGTAGTTTCTTGTTGTGCGCGGGTTAATGCCGCAAACAGGCGTTCTGCATTGACAGGCGAACGTAAAAGATGTGCCGTTTCAAGCAAACTTTGAAGCTCATCAGCGGCAATTAACGCAACATCTGCGGTTCCACGTCGCTGAATGATGACCACTTCTCTGTCATCGGTCACCGAATCTAGCAATGTGGCGAAATTAGCACGCGCTTGGGTATAAGTGGTTTGGATTGTCATGAGGATCACAAGAAATAAAAAGTACAGGATAACTGTACAAGTACTTGTGATCTATGTCAATCTGGAGCACGCTTATCTGGAGCTGAATAACATACAAACGCGCATGAAAACAGTTTTGTTCATTAGCCAATCACCGTACCATTTTTAAATCGATCCCATTGAATCAAGCGCCTTTAGTAAGGTGCATGATGTGCATTGTAGATGCCTACCAAAGAATTCTTACATCATAATGCGAAAACTTTTCATCCCTGGTTAATAGCAGCATATTTTCATTAATCGCCTGGGCTATTAGTAACCTATCAAATGGGTCTTTGTGATAAAAAGGCAGTTTACTGACTAAAAGCGCATGTTCAATACTAACCGGCAATGTTTCTATGCCATTCAGTTCCATAAGTGTTTTTAGCATGTTTAATGGCGCTTGCATTTCAAGTTTGCCAATGCTGACTTTAATGGCCATTTCCCAAACAGTTGCAATACTGACAAAGTTGGTGTTGTCAGGATTTTCAATCGCGGCTTTTGCTGTCTGGCTTAAGTTGGAATCACCTTCTAATAGCCAAATGAGTGTATGGGTATCAAGCAATAAATTCATGGCATATAGTCTTTGAAATCATCCAATGGCTCATCAAAATCATCCGACATTTTGAACATACCCTTAGCGCAACCAAATATTGGGATTTTTTTAGGTTTTTCTTGCGTTAAGCCAATGCGGAAATAATGAATTAAGTCGTAAATTTCTGCGAGCTTGTTATCAGGGATTTGTTCGATTTCTTCGATAAGTTGTTTTTTTAATATCATGATGATTTCCTAGCGTTATCAACCTTTCAGGATATATTTATGATCCATGAGCTTACGGATGTATTTAATCTTCATCAACGCTGTTTTGATCGTAGCGCTTCAATAGAACTGAATTTGGCGCTACCTCTTTTTTCTTGCGGCCAGCACGTCTTCATGCCACCCAGGGGATTCAACCTCAGTATTTTCATGGATAAGGGGATCCAAAATGGCTTCCATTGTTTGTAGTCGTTCAACTTTGCTCATTTTGGTTATTTCTAGGGTATTCATTTTGTTTTTTCTATGCGGGGTGGACATGGACAGGCGGATTGCCCACTATCCTATCACCGTAATATTCCGTTTGGGCAAAAAAGCCTGCCCACTCTACCTGACTAAATTTCGCCTTGATTTTTCAATAATATTTCGTATTGTTCACGCGTTAATGGACAATCCAACAACCGTAAAAAATCCGTTTTAGTCAAACAACATTGTTTAGCCATTTGTCCCAGCAAACCATCACCAATTTCCTTCATTTTAGGGGTATGGCTGGTTTTGGTCAGGATATGCGTTTTTAGTCCAGATTGGGTAAAGTAAATAAATCGGTGATGATCACCTTCCCGCCTTACAAAGCCCTTTTTGCTTAAGGCTTCTTCTACTTTGCGTTTATCGCGCGGCATATTTGTTAATGTTCCTTACAACGTGCTAATAGATTGGCTTTGATTTGCTGCGCTTTTAACGTTAAATTTTCTGTGGGTTCATTAGCGTATTCATCCCATAAAAAAAACAATTCCGATACTAGGTTCTCTCTAAGCTGTTCATGGGTGGGCGCATAAATATGAAGATTAAGAGCCTTCTCTTCGATAACCAACAATGGCTCATCGTCTTCATCCAGCTTAGGTTTTAACGATAGCGGCGGTTGGAATGCTAAAGTCCTATGGTTTTGTTTAATGGCATCCAACACAAATGGGTTTAGATTAATGGCAGTTTGATTTGGGGAAGCGATTGTTTTCATACCTAACACCTCTTCATTAAATAAATCCAGCGCTTCTTGTTCTTTCAGAAAAGCTTGATAGCGTAATTCTTTTGCCTCTCAGCGTGGGTTTTCCATTACATATATCAGGATGAATACTGATTCTGTCATTAAAATAATAGCTTGCAATGGCATTCATATTTTAGCCTTTATGGTTTGATGAACTGGCGTTTATTTTATAGTAACGGTTTAACACAATCTACCCATAGCGCCAATGTTAATCAATGATGCAAATGCGCCGACAGCTAACAAGTGGTGCATGGTCGCGCGGGTCTTCTCGAACGATGCGCTTAATGCCTCAGCGCCGCCTATGTGTGGCACATCTTATGACCTTTGCTCACCATACTCGACGCACAGTATTAAATATTATTTGCTCAGCTATTCCCGTTCATGGTCTAACTATGTTGATTTTAAACACATTTTATTTTTCGCGCTCGTGCTAAAAAACGTTATAAATCAATAAACATAAGTCCGTTTTTGGTTTTCTAGATGTTTTTTCTCTAAGTTATCGATTTTAAAGGTAAATTAGCACAAGAC
>NZ_FUKJ01000020.1 GCF_900163745.1 Crenothrix polyspora | reverse complement strand
GACGACGTGCATCGTTGTCCCATTTGCTGGGGTAGTCTGTGGGGTAGTGCGAATATTTACCAGAAGAGCTTGGTAAATTCTTGTTAAATTAACAAAATAATTTTTCATGGCCCGAAATAAATTGGGGCGTGTTGAACACAAAAAATAACAGTACAAAATGAAACTAAGCAAACTCTACGGCCTACATTCCGTGCAAGCCGCACTCGATTATTCCCCGAAAAAAATCGGCAAAGCCTGGATAGATGAACAGCGTCAAGACAAACGTCTGACGCAAGCGATTGAGGTTTTGCTTGATCTTGGCATTGAACCGGAAAAAGTTGACCGCAAAAAGCTGGATAAATTAGCCGATAGCCACAACCATCAGGGCATCGTCATTGAAGTTGAATTGCCTGCCGAATTATCCGAGAACGAACTCAAAACCGCCGTCGAATACCTGACGACACCGGCGTTGTTTCTGGTACTGGACAACGTGCAAGATCCGCACAATCTCGGTGCCTGTTTACGCAGTGCCGATGCCACCGGCGTAAACGGTATTATCATCACCAAAGACAATGCCACCGGCATTACGCCGACCGTGTGTAAAGTCGCCAGCGGCGCGGCCGAAACCGTCCCCGTCTACCAAGTCACCAATTTGGCCAGAACCTTACGTTGGCTAAAAGACAACGGCCTGTGGATTATGGGTGCTGCCGGTGAAGCCACGCAAACCGCTTATCAAACCGATTTTACCGTACCAATGGCGCTGGTGTTAGGCGCAGAAGGTAAAGGTCTGCGGCGTTTGACCAAAGAACAATGCGACATACTGGTAAAGCTACCCATGCTGGGGCAAGTGGAAAGTCTCAATCTATCCGTTGCTACCGGTGTGTTATTGTATGAGACAATACGCCAACGGCAACTCTCTGTTAAGTAATGGCGCATCAATCAACACACGTTCTTGAGGGCATCAACCTAAGCTGTATACGCGATGATCGTATCCTGTTTGAAAACCTCAATTTTAAGCTTCCAGCGGGTCAGGCTTTATTGCTGGAAGGCAAAAACGGCAGCGGCAAAACCTCGCTGTTACGCATATTGTGCGGCTTTCGAGAAGCAGATGAAGGTCAAGTACATTGGTGTGGTGTGGCGTTTGATGACTTTCAATACCATGCCGATATGGCTTATGTCGGCCATCTGGATGGCGTTAAAAAAGAATTGACGGTGCTGGAAAACCTGAAAGTATCGCTGGCATTAGGTACGCCGGGGGCTTACAGCATTCCACAGGCGTTAGCCAAAGTTCAGCTATCGGGTTACGACGATGCCTTGGTGCAAACCTTATCCGCTGGCCAAAAAAGGCGCTTATCGTTGGCGCGGTTATTGATTACGAACAACATACTGTGGATACTTGATGAGCCGTTTACCTCACTCGATAAACAAGGCATTGCCTTAATTGAAACCCTTATGACCGAACATTGCGCCAATGGCGGGATGATTGTTCTTACTTCGCATCATGACATTGCTTTGCCCGATGTCAGCGTACAGCACATACATTTATCCTGATGTCTTTAGCACACGCTTTTTTTGCCATCGTCCGCCGCGATTTACTGCTGGCCTTACGCCGCCGCTCTGAAGTCGCCAATCCCATTTTTTTCTTTATCTTGGTCATCACCTTGTTCCCTTTGGGGATAGGTGCAAAACCCAATATACTTCAGGCAATTGCGCCGGGTATCATCTGGGTTTCGGCATTGCTGGCAACCATGTTGTCACTGGATAGCCTGTTCCGTTCCGATTTTGATGATGGTTCACTAGAGCAGATTATTCTTAGTCCGCAGCCTACGTCTATATTGGTTTTGGCTAAAGTGACGGCTCACTGGCTGGTGACAGGATTGCCGTTATTGATAGTTGCCCCACTGCTAGCGGTTTTTTTAGGGATGCCTAATCATGCCTTGCCCGCGTTACTGATTACCCTGTTATTGGGTACGCCGATATTGAGTTTGATTGGTGCGATTGGGGTTGCTTTAACTATTGGCTTGCGTCGTGGCGGTATGATTTTGTCACTGTTGGTTTTGCCGTTGTATGTGCCGGTACTGATTTTTGCCAGTAATGCGGTAGAAATCGCCAGTAGCGGCTTAGCGGTTAACGCTCAAATCAATATTTTGATTTCCATGCTAGTGATGGCCTTAGTTTTAGCGCCTTGGCCGACTGCGGCAGCTCTAAAAATGAGTATGAGTTAACGCTTTTATTGCGAATTTCGCTAGCTTTTGCTTAATTAAGATTTGGCCTATACGGTAAAGCGCGGGTTCATTATATTTTGGTATTTCTTTTTTTGTTCGGCTGTTAAAACCGCATCAATACGCGCCCGCTTTTTTTTATCAATCTCTATTATTTTTTTTCTCAACACCTGAGACTTATCCCGAGTTTGGATAAATACTTCATTAAGTTCTTGAGCTTGCCGTTCGCTAAGATTTAACTGGATTTTTAAGGCCACTACATGAGGATCTGTAGCGCCAGCCAATGATACTTTATCAATCAATAACCCGACAAAAATCCAAATGCCTGACAGTAATGTTTTCATGACGCACCTCGCATACCTGCTGGTTAAATTATCTATTTCATATACATCTCAGATAGAAAAAAACCGCCCTAGTTCCATTAAGGCGGGTAATGGGTTAAACCCTATTTAAGGCGCTACCTTTCTAATAGTAAATGTACCGCTTTGATCAAAAGAGCTGGCATCATTATTACTTGCCATTTTAATTTTGATGTTGCGATACCTGAGTGTCGACTAAGCATTTTAAAAAGACATCCCTATAGGCCAGTTAAAGTTGAACGGTAGAAGCTTTCTATCTGGTAATTAGGTTACTTAAAAAAATTTATATTTTCTGCGAACAAATACCTATAAAAATAGGTAATATTCCCTTTACATTTTTATTTGTTTTATATTAAACAATGCCTGGTACTTGTTATATGGTGTATAAAGAGTTTGTGTCGACGATATAGAGCTAAACGATCTACCTATGCTTCTCCATGAAATAACGTCTTCTTAGTGCTATTATGGCGATCTGATATTTTAGATAGAAAGCGAGGAAGGCTGTGAAACTGGAGTACCTAGGCAGAGCAGTGTTTAGCTTGATTAAAATTAGCCTGCCATGGGTGTTCGTCGTACTGGTGATTGCTTTGCTGACATGGCAATATCCCAATTACCAGCAGGGCACGCACAGCACTCAGAAAAGTGACCGCGAAACTGTGCTCATGCCGGGTCTTTCCGCTAAACAAACCGAACATTTGATAGAACGCGCCGCGCCAGGCATAAACAACGGTTTTGAGTGGGGCAAGGATTTAAGGAGTACGCTGGAAAGCCAGCATTTGGAGCTTAGCCACGAAAACATCTGCGCCATGATTGCCGTCATTAGCCAGGAATCCAGTTTTGCAGCCAATCCAGGCATTTCAGGTTTGAGTGAAAAGTCTATCCACACACTTGCCGTAAAATGGGTCAAAATTCCACAATTGGGACAGCGCAATGTGCGCTCGCTGGTCGCCTGGTTAAAACGCAAGCCAAACGTAAGAAATAGCTACTGGAGAAGATTTCGCAATATTAAAACAGAAAGTGAACTCGATCGTACTTATCGGAAAATGATGGCTGATAACCTGCTGTCGCATGGTCAATCCGATAAGCTGTTACAGGACAATGGGCTGTTACGTGACCTTGTTGAAGATAATAACGAAATTGATTCGATAGGTTCAATGCAGGTAGCGGTGAGCTTTGCCGCGCAGTCTGAAGAACAGCGTTTAAAGCGACTGCTGACCCTGGGCGAAATATGGGCTATACGCGATCGGATGTACACACGCAAAGGCGGCATGTATTACGGCGCCTTATTGTTGCTGGGCTATGATGTCGGTTACGACAAAAAACTATACCGCTTTGCTGATTTTAATGCAGGGCGTTTCGCTAGTCGCAATGCGGCTTTTCAAACCACAGTTGCCGAACTGTCCGGCAAGCCACTGACTGCCGACGGTGATTTATTAATCTACGATCAGCAGGGCAAGCCGACTTCTGCTATCAGTAATAGTGAGTACGCTATTAACGAAACAATACAAAAATACCATTTAGGGTTAACTGCCGCAGAAATCCGTAACGATTTACTGCAAGAAAAACAGCTTAACTTCAGCCATACCAAAACCTACCAGACCATCAGAAAGCACTATCAGCAACTGACGAAAAAACAGGCGCTTAATGCGATAGTTCCCAATATTGTCTTGCACAGCGAAAAAAATACCGAAATGATGACGACTGAAAAATTTACTAACCGGGTTAACAATCGTTATCAGCAGTGTATGGGCAAGTAGTAAATTAACAAGGTTTTGTTGCGTAAACCGCGTTGTGCATTCAGTCGATAACATGATGACGATGTATCTGTACCATAAAGGTGAGATGCCTGTATTTTTTCCAGACAAAACCTGCATAAATCTATATCATACTCAGCTTTCAATCTACGGACGAAGGTTTTTATCATGCAAGTCGCAAACAATATGGCGGTTTCCATTCACTACACGCTCACTAACGATGATGGCGAAGTTCTTGATAGCTCTATAGACCAGGATACATTGGTTTATCTGCATGGCACAGGTAATATTATTTCCGGATTGGAAAACGCCATTACTGGCAAAGTTGTTGGCGACAAGTTTAATGTCCGCATAGCGCCTGAAGATGCTTATGGCGAGATTCATGATGACAGAGTGCAGGTGATTTCCCGCGATATGTTTGAAGGTATCGATGATATTCAAGTTGGTATGCAGTTTCATGCTGATGTCAGTCATGGCCCTGGTGTGGTCACTGTGGTAAGTGTTAATGATGATGACATCACCATTGATGGCAACCATCCTTTAGCTGGAATGGCACTCACTTTTGATGTGGAAGTCGTTAACGTTAGACCTGCTACAGCCGAAGAAATGGCACATGGCCATATTCATGGTGATGGTTGTCATCACTAATTAACCGATTTGATGAAAAATAATATACCCAGAAAATAGCATTTCAGCGTGCAATTAATGTAGAGACGCAAGATTTTGCGTCTCTACTGGGGAACACTTTATCGGAAATCCCCCTCGATCCCCCTTTTTCAAAGGGGGAAGTGAGTGCTTACAATAAAGGATAAACGCAGCCAGTTGATGGCGCACTTTTAACTGAAAAAACGGTATAGAACTTGATGCCGCATTAAGCCTGTTTCCACACATTTACAAAGCATGGTTATAGCGCATACTCTTATGTCAGAAACACATTATTTTCTTGATATTTCCATCAGCACCCAGCAATTAAGCCTTATTGAACATAGTCGCGTAACAAAAACTTACCCCGTATCGACAGCCAAAAAAGGTGCTGGCGAGCAAAAAGGCAGTGAATGTACGCCACGAGGCTGGCATAAGATTCGTGCAAAAATTGGTACCGATCAGCCAGTACAGTCTGTTTTTAAAGGCAGGCGACCCACGGGAGAAATCTACACTCAAGATTTAGGTGAATGCTATCCGCAACGTGACTGGATATTAACCCGTATTTTATGGTTGGGGGGACTTGAGCCAGGTAAAAACAGGTATGGGGATGTCGATACCTGTTGGCGCTATATTTACATTCACGGTTGCCCAGATCAGTTGATGACGGGTATCCCAGATTCGCATGGTTGTGTACGTATGAAAAACGCTGATGTGCTGGATTTATTTAATCGCGTTGAAGTTGGGATTAAGGTTTATATACATGAATAAAACGCGCATAGTGTTGGGTGTGGAGTATGATGGCAGCCGTTTTTGCGGTTGGCAGTGGCAAACCAAACAGCGCAGTGTACAAGCGGTATTGGAGCAGGCGTTGTCGAAAGTTGCCAATCATCCGGTCAACGTGCAGTGTGCAGGTCGTACCGATACGGGGGTTCATGCGCTTGAACAAGTTGTGCATTTTGATACCAGCGCTCAACGGCACACGGATGCCTGGTTGTTAGGTGGCAACAGACATTTGCCGGATGAGGTGCGTATTATTTGGGCAAAACCGGCGCTGGCAGATTTTCATGCCCGTTACAGTGCAGTTGCGCGTTTTTATCGCTATATTATCGCCAATCGACCGGTAAAGTCGGCTTTGTTAGCAAGGCAGACGACCTGGTGTTATTATCCGCTGGACGCAGGTAATATGCACGAAGCCGCGCAATATCTGATAGGGAGTCATGATTTTTCATCGTTTCGGGCGCAGGGGTGTCAATCTAAAAGTCCCTGGCGTGAGATGTACTTTATTGATGTGTATCGAGATGATGACCGAGTGATTATGGACATTTCGGCGAATGCTTTTTTGCACCACATGGTCAGGAATATTGCCGGTGCTTTAATGGAGGTGGGTATGGCCAAGCAGCCGATAGACTGGCTGGCCTCTTTGCTGGAGGTTAAAAACCGCACTTTGGCGGGTGTGACAGCACCGCCGGATGGATTGTATTTAGGTGCTGTGTATTATCCTGAACTTTATGGCATTGCCAAGCATCCAATATTCGCTAAATTGCCGCCTGATGCGCGTCGATTCAACTGATTGATCGCGGTGGTAAGAGCAAGTATGGTTGTAATTGTTCAAACAGCGATTAAATCGCCTTTTTATTCTAATAAATTACCCAAATGACAAATTTTTTATCGTTCCAAGTTCATGGCAATGCCGATCACGCGGGTGGTAGTCCAGCCGAAAGCGTAGAAAGCCTGTTAATTTTTATCACCGGTCTTGTCGATAAACAGCCACTGGAAATTTTTGCCGCCGTACTGCCAGGGGTAAGTAGCCTACAGAATATTCATCCGATGCTAGTGCATTTTCCCATTGCGTTTTTATTGGGTTTTTTTGTGCTGGATGTTGTGGGGGCTTTTGCTTTTAAACCCCAGTGGCGTAGCGTGGCGAGCTGGTTTCTCTATTTTGGTACGATTTCTGCCGTGGCTACCGTTTGTGCCGGGATTCTGGCGGCCAGTACTGTAGAGCATGGCGATAATGTCCACGATATTATGGAACGGCATGAGCATTTCGGCCTGATTATATTGGGTTTGGCGTGTTTATTATCTTTTTGGCGGCTGAAAGTTAAAAGCCTGGTTTGTGATGTCGCGAACAGTGTTTTTATGATGCTATCTACCGCGCTGTGTGTCTTTCTGTTTTTAGGTGCTGATTTAGGTGGCTTGATGGTCTACAAGTATGGTGTGGCTGTTGAGGGTGTGCATCAGGATAGCCATGATCACAACCATAGCGGTGCCAGTCCATCTCTTGATGCTCATCCTTTGCAGGAAGCTGTGCCTGTGAGTGAGCAGGAACATGGTGAGGATCATACTCATCGCCATGAACAGACAGATAATCACGACCATTGATCATGTTTGGCAGGTATCCTTGCTGGCAGCACTGTGTTAATTAAGGCGATTTCCCTCGGTAGAGACGCAAAATTTGCGTCTCTCCAATTAGTTTCATCAGCAGATGTTATTTTTCATAAGTCGCCTAAATATCGCCCTCGACCTGAGTTATAAAACAATGGACAGACTAAGAAACAAAATTCGTGATATTCCTGATTTCCCCAAACCCGGTATTGTGTTTAAGGATATTACCCCGCTCATTAAAGATCCTGCGACTCTAAGGCTCACGGTGCATCAACTATTGCAGCCTTTTTTATGCAGAAATATTACCGCTGTTGCTGGCATGGAAGCGCGAGGTTTTATTTTTGGTTCATTAGTGGCCTGGGAGTTGGGTTTGCCGTTTGTGCCGTTGAGAAAGCCTGGCAAGTTGCCTTACGAAGTGGAAAGTGTGTCTTATGATTTGGAATATGGTTCGGCGACATTAGAAGCGCATATCGATGCGTTTAATGCGGGTGATCGCATTTTGCTGATTGATGATTTGCTGGCGACTGGCGGAACCGCGAAAGCAAGTTGCGACTTGGTTGAAAAGCTGGGAGCTACCGTGGAAGCGTGTGCTTTCGTAGTTGAGCTGGATTTTCTGCAAGGTAGAAAGCAACTGGGTAACTACGAGATCCACTCACTGATACATTTTTAAAGCATCCGAATAACTAAACGTTTATTTGGGTTTTTCTGTTGTAGAACTAGTGTTCGTAGTTGGTTGAGCGGTAGTATTTGTTGGTGTCACAGTGCTGGAAGACGGCACGCTGTTAGGCAGTGCGGCTTTATTTGTTGCGTTGTCCACTGCTGCGTTTGCCGTCGTTTTTGCACCGACAGGGATACCATTCGGCTTTATGTCCGCTGCTTCCTCATCACCTAGCAAATCTTCGCCATAACCTGTTGGGTCGGAGCTGTCTTGATCTTTGCCATCTGTCGCTAAATGTTTGCGCCACTGTAAAAATGATTCGCGTGTAAACACATAAGGATCAAGTGCTGCCTCATCAATAAACTTCAGTGAACCTTCAGCATTAGCGCGGGTATTTAGCAAGGACACCAATTGCACGGGTGCGCCGACATAACTGGCTGGATTTGCCGCCGTATCAAATATAGCCCCCGGGATACCACGGGTAGTGACCGGCCCTAACAGCGGAAAGACTAAGTAAGTACCTTGTGGTACGCCCCAAACGGCTAATGTTTGTTCAAAATCTTCTTCATGCTGCTCTAGTCCGACTTTTTTGGCGACATCAAACAAACCACCAATGCCGACCGTTGAATTCATTAAAAACCGACCGGTATCTTGTGCGCTTTGCTCAAACTTGGCCTGCATAATATCGTTAAGCACGACATTAATGTTTTTCAGGTTGTTAAAAAAATTAAACACCCCGGTTTGTAGTATTTGTGGGGTTATTTTTTTGTAGGTGTTCGCAACAGGAGCTGCCACATAGTCATCAACCTTATCGTTGAAACCGTATATTTTTCGGTTTATGTTTTCATAAGGATCAATTTGTGCGGCTGCACTTTGCCCAGGATGTGTTGTTGCACAGCCGACTAAAGTGGCGCTAGCAAGAGCCAGTAACAGTAATGAAAATTTTTGAGTGGTACAGTTACAATATGCATTGTAGTACGTGTTCATGGCAGCAAACCTAAAGCATTAAAGTTTTGAATAGTTATCAATCTTCTCGTTGATTTTTCCTATTAAAACATCAAAACCTTCGCGTTGCAAAATGGTTGTGTATTCTGAGCGTTTTAAGGCCAAATCACTGACCCCGTTGGCGATGATATTGATGATACGCCAGCTGTCACCTTTTTCTTTGAGCATGTAATCGAATTTAACATCTTTTTCGTCAGGAATAGACAAGTGGGAATGTACGATTACGCCGCCTCTAGCCGTTTGTTCTTCGGAATCAACAGTAAAAGATTCACCGGCATAGTCTTTAAAGTTGTGGGCATAGGATGCCACGCTCAGGCGACTAAATACATCGATCAATTTTTGTTGTTGATCGGCGGACAGCTTTTCCCACTCTTTACCAACCACGATACGCGCAATTTTGGTTAAATCGTGACTGTTGGACACAGAGTTGTTGAGTTTGTCATAACGTCCTGAATAACCGAGTTTTTTGCCATTTTTCATGACATCTATCAAGTCGGCCTGAAATTTGTCTATAACCTGCCTCGCCGTTTCAGCTGCGACAGCATTCCCTATTGCAGTTAAGCTCAGTAAACAGACAGCAAGAAAACGCATGCTTTTTGTAACCATAAATAAAAAACCTCGAATGTAAACGAACTGACTATGTTTTTAAAAAATTACCTTACTCCACCCTGATGGGAATGCCGGCCAATGTCGGTAATGTTTTTTCTGTGACATAACGTGGGGTAGGTTCTTCTAGCATGTCGCCTTCGGTTTTTGGGCCTCTAATGGCAGTCATCAGGCCTTTTAATGGATTCTTTAACATGTCTTCAACTGCGGTGGCTTCATAGCCACAGTGTGCCATGCAACTGGCACATTTGGGATTGTTGACGGTGCCATATTTTCCCCATGCTGTGCTATCCAGTAGTTCTTGAAAGCTGGATGCATAGCCCTCATCGCTTAATAAATAGCAGGGTTTTTGCCAGCCAAATACATTACGGGTGGGGTTGCCCCAGGGCGTGCAATCGTAGCTCTGGTTTCCGGCCAGAAAATCAAGGTATAGCGACGAGTGATTGAGTTTCCAGTTGCGATTTTTACCCAGTTTAAAAATGCCTCTGAACAATTGCTTAATGTCATTGCCCTTGATGAAGACATCTTGCTGCGGTGCGTGTTCATAGCTAAATCCTGGCGCAATGGTAACGCCTTCAACGCCAAGCTCCATTGCATAATCCAGAAATTCGGCGACTTCTTTCGGCGTTTCACCCTGAAACAGGGTGCAGTTTATAGTGACTCTAAAACCTTTGCCCAAGGCTAGTTTAATCGCTTCCACGGCGCGGTCAAATACACCGTCCTGACACACGGACGCATCGTGTCTACCTTGCATGCCATCCAGATGAATAGAGAAAGTAAGATAAGGGGATGGTGTATAATCATCAATGCGCTTTTTTAACAGCAGCGCATTGGTACACAAATAGACGTATTTTTTACGGGCGATGATACCGGCGACAATTTGCGGCATTTCTTTATGGATAAGCGGCTCGCCGCCAGGAATGGATACCATAGGCGCAGCGCATTCATCGACCGCCTGCATGCACTCTTCAAAAGACAGCCGTTTATCGAGAATATCGTCAGGGTAATCTATTTTACCGCAACCCGCACAGGCTAAATTGCAACGAAACAAAGGCTCTAGCATTAAAACCAGGGGATATTTTTTTACCCCTTTTAGTTTTTGCTTTATCAGATAACTGGCTACGGTCAGTTGTTGGCGTAATGGAACACCCATGAGTAAACACTCCTAAAAATTCATTCAAAAAACTGGGCCGCAGGACAGATAGCAAAACGGCTTCTAAACCACCTGACCACATCCCTTTTGTTTCTAAAAAACAACAGGCCGACTTGGGCGCTATGGTGTGTGGTTGCAATAGTGTAACAATGTTGGTTAGGATACTATCTTTTAGTGGATGACTCCAGCTTTTACGCCGAAATATCTAAAAATAATCCTATGCTGAATGCTTGCACATTAATTCGCAAAAAAACAACATAAGCATATTAATAAACGATTTTTGGACATTTTTTCGGCTATGGAACATGTTCAAAAATAACTTAAATAAACACTCTGGCAACAAAACAACATTGTTTTGCAAAATACCAACAAACAGTCTATCATTGATACACGCAGACCTTGAAGCCAACGTTGTAGACTACTGTACAAATCGAGTATGAAAAATACGCAATTATTTCTGGAAGATCCAAAGTTACTGAATCAGCTGTCTGACTACGAATTTCAGTCGGTGCTGCTTGAGGGTGTGTCCAGGACATTCGCATTAACCATCCCACAGTTGCCGGAAGGGCTTTATGCGCCTATCGCTAATGCTTATTTGTTATGCCGTATCGTTGATACTATAGAAGACGAAGTATCCCTGTCTCCAGAGCAAAAAAAATATTTTTGTTCTGAATTCATCAGCATAGTGGCATCGGGTGTTAATTCCGAACCTTTTGCGGTAGAGCTTGCCCCGTTATTATCAGATCAGACTATTCCTGCCGAACATGCGCTGATTCATGTTCTGCCACGGGTTATTGAGATCACGCATAGTTTTGAACCCGATCAAATTGCAGCCTTAGCCTGTTGTGTGGAAACGATGGCTGACGGTATGCCCATATTTCAGGCGCAAAATTTACACGATGGTTTGGCAACATTGGCCGATATGGATAGCTATTGCTATTACGTGGCCGGATGTGTTGGTGAAATGCTGACCAAGCTGTTTTGCCATTATTCACCAGAAATTGCCCAGCACAAAGAGCAGTTGTTGGCACTATCGGTGGCTTTTGGTCAGGGTTTACAGATGACTAACATACTGAAAGACATCTGGGACGATGCGCAACGGGGTGTGTGCTGGTTGCCGCAAGATGTTTTTACTGAAGCTGGTTTTAATCTAAAAGAGTTGACGGCTGAAAACAGCAATGAGCATTTTAGATTGGGTCTAGCTCGCGTTATCAGTATCGCTGACCAGCATTTACATGATGCGCTCAGATACACGCAACTTATCCCGGCCCATGAAGTTGGGATACGTAATTTTTGTCTCTGGGCCTTGGGCATGGCATTGCTGACGCTGAAAAAAATTAAGCATAACCTGGGCTTTACCGCATCCAGTCAGGTCAAGATAACCCGTAACAGTGTTAAAACTACGATTTTAACCACCAAATTGATAGGCCGTAGCAACCTGTTGCTATCCCTGTTATTCGATTTTACCAGTCGGGATTTAAAAACCCCTGACTGGCATTATGTACAACCTGCCTCAAAAGCCACCTAGCTCTTTTAAGGACGAACCATGATTAATGATGCCAGTAACGAAACAATTTCTGATACGGTCAGTGGCTCCGCCACGCCGATTCGCTCCAACAAATACAGTCTTGACACAGCAATACAGAATGCACAAGCCAGATTGTTAAGCCTGCAGGATAAAGACGGTTTTTGGGTGTTTGAACTGGAGGCCGACTGTACGATCCCTTCAGAATACATCATGATGATGCACTATCTGGATGACATCGATACGTCTTTGCAAGCTAAAATAGCGGTGTATTTAAGATCTCGCCAATCCCAGGATGGTAGTTATCCATTATTTACCGGCGGTGCCGGTGACATCAGTTGCAGCGTAAAAGTGTATTATGCCTTGAAAATGGCCGGCGATGCCATTGATGCCCCGCACATGCTGCGCTTGAAAGAATATATATTGGCACAGGGCGGCGCGGCTAAAGCCAATGTGTTTACCCGTATTACCCTGGCTATTTTTGAGCAGTTGCCGTGGCGCGGTGTGCCGTATATTCCTGCTGAAATCATGTTATTACCCAAATGGTTTCCATTTCATCTGGATAAGGTTTCTTACTGGTCCAGAGCGGTGATGGTACCTTTGTTTGTAATTTGTACTTTGAAAGCAACTGCCAAAAATCCGCACAAAGTCAGCGTACTGGAATTGTTTGTTACCCATCCTGACGAAGAGCAGCATTACTTTCCTGAAGGAACGCTGCTCAATAAAGTTTTTCTGGCGCTGGATAAGTTTGGCCGTGGTATTAATCCGCTGATACCCAATAAAATGCGTCAGCACGCATTAGCAAAAGCCAAAGACTGGATCGTTGAACGCCTGAATGGTGAAGATGGCCTGGGCTGTATTTTTCCTGCGATGGTAGGGTCTTACCAAGCGCTGATGTTATTGGGTGTGCCGGAAGATCATCCTGATATGGTGACTGCGCGTAAAGCTATCGATCGCTTACTGGTGATTAACGAGCACGATGCTTATTGTCAACCGTGTTTTTCGCCGGTATGGGATACCGGCCTTGCTGCCCTGGCTTTGCAGGAAGCCGATGAAAAAGGCAATAGCAAGGCTTTGACCAACGCTTATGACTGGCTGAAAAGCAAGCAGTTGTCGGATGAACCCGGTGATTGGCGCATTGCCAGACCCGATTTGGCCGGTGGTGGCTGGGCATTTCAATACGCAAACCCGCATTACCCTGATGTTGATGATACTGCCCTTGTTGCCGTTGCTATGGCGTGTTCAAATTTGCCTGACCTGGAAGAATCTGTCCACAGAGCAACCAACTGGATTGTGGGCATGCAGTCTAAAAATGGCGGCTATGGTGCGTTTGATGTCGATAATACCTACTATTACCTCAACGAGATTCCGTTTGCCGATCATGGTGCATTATTAGATCCTCCCACGGCGGATGTGAGCGCCCGTTGCGCCATGCTCATGGCACGTTTGGTAGCTAAACATGCACAATACCGTCCGGCTTTGGAGCGCACCATTGCTTACTTGCGTAGCGATCAGGAAGTTGATGGCTCATGGTTTGGCCGTTGGGGGACTAACTATATTTACGGCACCTGGTCGGTATTGATTGCGTTGGAACAAACCGATATGCCTAAGACTGATCCGATGTATGGCAAAGCGGCCACCTGGCTAAAAAGTGTGCAGCGCGACGATGGCGGCTGGGGTGAAGACAATGACAGCTATCATGATGCCGGTTTGAGTGGGCAGTACGGTTTTAGCACGGCCTTTCAAACGGCTTGGGCGGTTTTAGGTTTGATGGCCGCCGGTGAAGCGCATAGCCAGGAAGTTAAAGCCGGAATTGATTTCATTTTACGAAATCAACAGGGTGATGGGGTGTGGAACGATAAATGTTTTACTGCGCCAGGTTTTCCACGGGTTTTTTATCTAAAGTATCATGGTTACGACAAATTCTTCCCGCTTTGGGCGTTGGCGCGATACCGTAATGAGCTTAATAAAAAGTGATTACAGGGATTGTTGTTGCCTTGCCGGAAGAGCTTGCTACCCTGACAGAAAAAAAAATTGATAAAGGACACTGTGTATTTATCGCCAAGCAATTATTGGTGGTTTATGCCGGTGCCGGTTGCCACAATGCAAAGATAGCAGCCGAATCATTGCTTGCCAAAGGCGCAACTCACCTGATCAGCTGGGGCTGTGCTGCGGGACTGAGTCATGTCTTGCGTCCCGGTGATTTGGTTTTGGCCGATACCGTCATGGATACAGATGATGTTAAAATAGCCATAGACGCAGATTGGCACGACCACAGCAAGCAGGTGTTATCAAAATCGGGCGTTGTTCATGCCGGTTGTCTGTTGACTACTCCGCACATTGTTGCTCCCAGTAAAGATAAAAAACAGCTGCATCTAAAAACAGGCGCTATTGCTCTGGACATGGAAAGCGTTGCTATTGCCAAGGTTGCCCAGCAACATGGTGTGCCTTTTCTGGCCATTCGCGTTATTGCCGATTCCGTCAACACCAGTTTACCGCGTGCTATTAATAATGCGTTGAATGATCAGGGCGAGGTTGTTTTAAAGAAATTATTGCTGTCTATTGCCTTGAACCCTGTTGAAATACCGCGTTTGATCAAGCTGGGATTGAATTTTCGCGCCGCTAAACTAACGCTAAAACGGATTGCGAGCCAGTTGAATGACGTTATCGCAGTTAAGCCGGGTAGCTCGATAAGCGCATAATAAGGATTTTCGTTGAATTGTTAACCCTCTACATAAGGGTATATCTTGAGGAACACATGACTTTCAGTATCACCGAACTTTTTGCTCAACATGCCACGGATAAATTTGACCTGTATGAACAACATCTTAACCAGCAAATGGTTAGGGTGTTAAAAACCATAGGTTATGATCGGCATTATAAAAGGGCGTTAGGCCAGTACTTGTATGACCAGGATGGCAACGAATATCTGGATTTGCTCAGTGGCTTTGGCGTGTTTGCCATCGGCAGGAATCATCCTACTGTTATCAGTGCGTTGCAAGAAACCCTGACCCTGGAATTGCCTAATCTGGTGCAACTGGATGTGTCGGTACTTAGCGGTTTGCTGGCGCAGGAAATCCTTAAAACCACGCCAGAAAATATTACCAAGATGTTCTTCTGCAACTCCGGTACGGAAGCGGTAGAAGCGGCGATCAAATTTGCCCGGTACACCACCAAACGGCAAAAAATTGTCTTTTGTGAACATGGCTATCATGGCTTGACGATGGGATCGCTGTCGTTAAACGGCGAAGAAATTTTTCGTGAAGGTTTTGGGCCGTTACTGCCTGAATGCAGCAGTGTGCCGTTTAATGATCTGGTCGCTTTAGAAAAAGCCTTGGCCAATAAAGATGTCGCGGCTTTCATCGTAGAACCGGTGCAAGGCAAGGGGGTTAATATCCCCAATGACAATTATCTGCCCGAAGTTGAGCGTCTGTGTAAACAATACGGCACGCTGTTTGTCGCCGATGAAGTACAAACCGGTTTAGGCCGTACCGGCAAGTTTTGGGCAATCGATCACTGGAACGTGCAGCCTGATATGATTTGCATGGCGAAAGCATTGTCGGGTGGTTTTGTGCCGGTGGGCGGCGTGGCGATGACCCAAAAAATAATGGATACCGTCTATAACCGCATGGACAGGGCGGTGGTACACGGTTCGACCTTTGCCAAAAATAATATGGCGATGGCGGCAGGCCTGGCGACATTGCATGTGATGGCAGAAGAAAATCTGGTCGAAAACAGTGCCAGGATCGGTACGGATATTATCACCAACCTGAATGCGCTGTCAGGGAAATATGAATTTTTGAAAGAAGCGCGTGGTTTGGGCATGATGATTGCCATTGAATTTCAATCGCCTAAAAGTCTTAGCCTAAAAGCCGCCTGGGCAATGTTAGAAGCCGCCAATAAGGGCTTGTTCTGCCAGATGGTGACTATTCCACTGTTTAAAGATCAACGCATTCTTACTCAAGTTGCAGGGCACGGCATGAATGTCGTTAAATTACTACCGCCACTGAATTTAACTGAAAAAGATCGCGATCACATCGTCAGTGCGTTCGATAAAACCATTGCCGATACCCATCAAATTCCTGGCTCTATTTGGGATTTGGGTAAAAATCTGGCCAGCCATGCGCTTAAGAGTAAAAAAAGTGGCTAAGCAGTGCTTTTGGCTGTTAAGTTTGGTAGTGTGCGTTTTTCAGGCAAACCTGGCAGCAGCGCATGCTGTAATCACCGAGTATTCTTTAAAACTGACATCAATACATGCCCATCAGGCCGATAAGGTAGAGCTGAGCTTTAATTCGCGGGTAGAGTTGGGTCTATCTCAGGTATTTCTGGTCAGTAAAGGTGATAAATACACCCCTTTGCAAATAAGCCAGGGCGATAAACAAGGCCAGATTATTGTGCTGTTACCGGCATTGGAACTAGGCGATTATGCGCTTAAATGTAAAGTTTTCGCTGCTGATGGGCATTTGACCGAAGACCTTATTCATTTTTCTGTAGCACCGTAGGTCATCGCAACAATGGCTGGCATTGCAGATTTTTTAGATTCCCTGATTGGCGGCTTTGATCTGATTTGCTTTTCATTGGCAATCGGCGGCTTGTTGTGGGTGCTGTTTGTATTACGACCCTGGTTAGATGTGCATCAGCACAACGGTATTCTGTTAAAAAACACTATTGTCCTGTTGTACAAAAGCGCGTTTTTATTGGCGGCGGTACAGGTTTTTAAAATCATTCTAAAAATATGGCTTATGGCGGCGGTATTAGATCGCTGGCCATTTCCTGAATTTGCGCAAACCACACAGTTTATCGGTGGCATTATCCGCAGTGTCCTGACGCTAGTTTTAGGCGGTTACGGCTATTTCTATTTACGCCATAATCCTACGTCGAAAAAACATTGGTGTAGGGCAGCAATAATGGCGATGCCGATGATTATTTCAGGGGCGTGGTTGGTGCATGCGGCCGGACGCTTTGATAATAAACTGTTTCTTATGAGCTTAACCGTTATCCATCAAATCGCTGCTGCGGCGTGGATAGGGGGTGTGTTTTTGCTGATTCATGTGTGGCGCTTGCGGCGCAGCAAGCAAGTGAGTGCAGAGTTATGGCCATTATTACTCAAACGCTTTTCGCGTTTTGGTATGGTATCTGTGGGCATGATTCTGGTTTCAGGCCTGCCTATTGCCTTGCAGTATATTGATAGCTGGAATGGCTTGATTGGTACAGGCTACGGCAATTTGTTAGCTGTAAAGGTTATCCTATTAAGTTTGGCATTAGGTTTTGCCTGGTTAAACAGATCGGCAGTGCTGCGATACGCATACTCAGGAAACGATTATAATTTAACTAGGCGCGTACCGTTTTACATTGAGGCGGAAACGTTTATTTTGATTACCTTGTTGTTTACGGCGGCGAGTTTGGCATCGCAACCGCCAGCCATAGATATTCCGACCTTGACCGCTACCTGGCAAGAAGTCCTGGAGATGTTCAGTCCTAAAATGCCACGTATCAGTTCGCCAACGCATACCGCACTGATTGCCGGTGAAGCGGGGCGGGTGGCGATTATTGACCAGGTGCCTTCGGTGGCGGCTACCGAATGGTCTAATTACAATCACAACATTGCGGGTATTTTTTTAGCCGTGATGAGTTTTTTCGCCATGCTGTCTTATGTCGAGCATCCCAGACTTAAATTTGCCAAATATTGGCCATTCGGGTTTGTGGGTTTGGGCATATTCCTGTTTTTTCGCAGTGACGCGGAAGCCTGGCCATTAGGGCCGATAGGTTTTTGGGATAGTACCTTTAATAACGCTGAAGTATTACAACACCGAATTGCCACGTTTCTGGTGTTCGTTTTAGGTGTTATTGAACTGAGCGCCCGTGCATCCAATAACCTGAGTAGTACACGTCCCCTAGTTTTCCCGGTGCTTGCAGCTTTCGGGGGGTTAATGTTGTTGACCCACTCGCACGTTGGTTTTCAGGCTAAAAGTGCTTTCCTCATCCAGGTGGGTCATACCACAATGGGAATTTTTGCTCTGATTCTAGCCTGTGGCCGCTGGCTGGAATTAAAACTGGACAGTCCCGGCAAAGAAATAGCCGGTTTTATTTCCGTTGCAGCCCTGTTTCAAATTGGGCTCACTCTGATCTTCTATCGAGAACCCCTCTATTAATTATGAAACCAGCACACACTTACCCCTTGCTTGACAATATCACTCTGCCGGCGGATGTTCGTAAACTCGCTAAAGATCAGCTCAAGCCTTTGGCTAAAGAACTCCGTGAGTTCTTAACCCAATCGGTGAGTGTGTCCGGTGGCCACTTTTCAGCGGGGTTGGGCACGGTTGAATTAACGGTCGCCCTGCATTACGTGTTTGATACGCCTACCGATCAGCTGGTCTGGGATGTAGGGCATCAGGCGTATCCGCATAAAATCCTGACCGGACGCAAAGACAAGCTCACTACCATACGTACACGCAACGGTGTGTGTGCGTTTCCAAGTCGTGCGGAAAGCGAATACGATGCTTTTGGAGTAGGGCATTCTAGCACCTCGATCAGTGCCGCTTTGGGGATGGCGATTGCTTCGGAATTAAAGGGTGAAGCCAAGCACATGGTCGCTATTATCGGTGATGGCAGCATTACCGGCGGCATGGCTTTTGAGGCCATGAATCATGCGGGTTCTATTGATGCCAATTTGCTGGTGATTTTGAATGATAATGATATGTCCATCTCGCCCAACGTAGGCGCGATGAACAATTATCTGGCGAAAATCCTGTCCAGTAAGTTTTATTCTTCCATACGCGAAGAAAGTCGCAAGGCATTGAGCAAAATGCCGACCGTTTGGGAATTGGCACGTCGTACCGAAGAACACATGAAAGGCATGATTATTCCGGGCACTTTTTTTGAAGAGCTGGGTTTTAATTATATAGGCCCTGTAGATGGTCATGATGTCGACGTATTGGTGTCGACTCTGGAAAATCTGAAAAAGATTTCAGGGCCGCGCTTTTTGCATATTGTCACCAAAAAAGGCAAAGGCTATCCGCCTGCTGAGAAAGATCCTTTGGCGTATCACGGCGTACCGGCATTTGATCCTAATGGTGATTCCTTGCCAAAATCGGCACCGTCGCCACACCCGACGTACACGGAAGTCTTTGGTAGCTGGTTGTGTGATATGGCCGCACAGGATGAACGCTTATTGGGCATTACCCCTGCCATGCGCGAAGGTTCTGGGCTGGTAAAGTTTTCCGAACAGTATCCAGCCCGTTATTTTGATGTCGCCATTGCTGAGCAACATGCGGTCACTTTAGCCGCAGGTCAGGCATGTCAAGGTGCAAAGCCGGTAGTGGCGATTTATTCAACGTTCTTGCAACGCGCTTACGATCAGATGATCCATGATGTGGCGATTCAAAATCTGGATGTGTTGTTTGCTCTGGATCGTGCCGGTTTAGTGGGCCCTGATGGCCCAACTCATGCCGGTAGTTTTGATTACAGCTATATGCGTTGCATACCTAATATGCTGGTGATGGCACCGGCTGATGAAAATGAATGTCGGCAAATGTTATACACCGGTTTTATCCATGAAGGTCCTGCATCAGTGCGTTATCCGCGTGGTAAAGGCCCTGGCGTTGCAGTACAAAAAGCCATGACAGCATTGCCCATAGGCAAGGCGGAAATACGTCAGCAGGGCAGTCGTATCGCTATCTTGGCATGGGGCAGCATGGTGACACCGGCGTTGGCCGCTGGTAAACGCTTGAATGCCACCGTGGTCAACATGCGTTTTGTTAAACCTATTGACGAAGCTTTGATTTTGGAATTTGCTAAAAGCCATGATGTGTTTGTTACCATCGAAGAAAACGTTATTTCCGGTGGTGCAGGCAGTGCGGTGAGTGTATTTTTGCAAGCGCAAAAAATTCTCATGCCAGTATTAAATATTGGTTTGCCAGATTGCTTTATAGAGCAAGGTACGCGCGAGGAATTGCTTAGCGAATGTGGGCTGGACAGTGAGTCTATCTTTAACGCAATTGAAGCATTTTGTGCTTAAGTACCTTAGCGGTGCAGCTATTCTGAAAACCTAATGTTAGAAATACTGCAACTGCCCATACTGCAAGACAACTATATTTACCTGATTCACGATTCGGAATCAGGTGAAACGGCTGCGGTTGATCCTGGGCTTGCACAGCCGGTTTTAGACGTGTTGAGCCAAAAAAACTGGCAGTTGAATTATATTTTCAATACCCATCATCACTGGGATCATATCGACGGTAATCTGGAATTAAAACACAAAACCGGCTGTAAAATTATTGCAGGGCAGGGCGACAGCCACCGTATTCCAGGCATAGATAGTGGCGTTAATGACGGCGATACGTTATCGCTAGGTAAGCACCCAATCTCCATTATGGCGACTCCTGGCCATACGCTGCATCATATCGTTTATTACTTCCCCGAAGAGCAGCGGCTATTTTGCGGCGATACCTTGTTTGTCATGGGTTGTGGGCGTTTGTTTGAGGGGTCGGCGGAGCAAATGTGGCAATCGTTGCAAAAATTAAAAGCATTGCCGCCAGCCACGCAAATCTATTGCACTCATGAATACACACAAAACAACGGGAAATTTGCGTTAACGGTTGAGCCTGACAATATGCCGTTGCAGCAAAAAATGCGTGCTGTCAATCAACTACGTACTAACAATCAGCCGACTGTGCCATCGACCATAGAGGAAGAACTGGCAACCAATCCGTTTTTTAGGGAAAACAGTCGCAGTTTACAAACAATAATCGGCATGATAAATAAGCCTCCGGTACAGGTATTTGCCGAAATCAGACGGCTAAAAGACAATTTTTAATGGGTAACACTAAAAATGCTGCTCATTGTTATGTGGTATGTCATGAATATTGGCTAAAACCGTGGTTTAGATCAACAAACAGTTGGCATATAGGTATAACTACCTATGTATGAGAATAGCGACGTTGGTGTATATTTGTTTTTTGAATAGTCACGATATTTTCAAAGTGTTCTATATTCACTATACGCTTCATAACTACACAAACATCAAAAATTATGATTAATGTTTTGCTTGTTGACGACCACGAACTTGTCCGCACGGGTATTGAGTCATTATTGAATGCGATCGAGAATATTACCGTGGTGGGCATTGCTAAATCGGGGGAAGAGGCCGTTGTTGCGGTTAAAACCCTGGTGCCGGATATTGTCCTGATGGATATCAATATGCCTGGTATAGGCGGGGTGGAAGCGTGCCGCAGAATTTTGCAGCATGACCCTGAGGTTAAAATTGTGGCTTTGTCAGTGCATAATGACGGCCCGATTCCGCATCAATTACTTAAGCTGGGTGTAATGGGATTTATCTCAAAAAATTCGCCGGTAGAAGAGATGATTACTGCCATGAACAAAATCATGGCGGGAAAGCGCTATCTTTGTTCGGATGTGGCCAATAATCTGGCTTTTCAGGGTTTGCCTGGCACTAATGAATCGCCGTTTGCCAAGTTATCGCAGCGGGAATCGGAAGTGGTCACCTTGATTTTACAAGGTAAAACCATCCAGGAGATGGCGGAAATGCTCATACTCAGTCCTAAAACCGTCAATACTTATCGTTATCGCCTGTACACCAAGCTCAATGTAAAAAATGATGTTGAATTAACCCGTTTGGCGGTTAAGTTTAGTCATATTGATACTGGATTAATTTGAATTTGCTCATCCGCTATTAGCTGGGAACGCGAAAGATACGGATTTGATGCCAAGCGTTGTCCCCGGAAGGCACAAAAAGCACGGAAAAGTATGTTTGTAACGTTTAAATACGGCGAAGATTTGATCGGCGATCGCTGATAAAAAACGGTTGGATTAATATTATTCGTATTTTCAGAATCAACCGATAAATTTTCCGTGTTTTTTGTGCCGCTTAAAAGCGCCTACTTTTGGTTTCTGTGGACAATAAAAACATGAAAAAAGCAGCAGGAATAGACACCGATGACATGGGTTTGTATCTACACGCATTTAAACCTGTCAAATTCATGTTCCATTTAATTACAAACAGCGTTCCGCTGTATATAATTTATACCATCCCCAACGTGCCCAAAAAATCAAAAGTATGTCAATGAGCCTTAGAAAAATCACCCATCCCGTCATGATCGGCAACGTAAAGGTGGGCGG
>NZ_FUKJ01000319.1 GCF_900163745.1 Crenothrix polyspora | reverse complement strand
CCCTCATCCTAGCCTTATCCCAAAGGAGAAGGAATTTTAAGGTGGGGGTCTGAATAATTACGCTCTGTACAGGCGTTTTGTTTACAGGCTCTCGTGCCGCCCTGAACTTCATGTTCCTGGCGGCTGCGCCGCTAGGAACGTGGCATATTTATAGCAACAGTAATTAAAAAGAATATCAGTAACAACGCATAAAAATATTTATCAATAAGCATAATGAAAATAAAATCAATGAAAAAATTATTAATTGGTATTTTACTATTAGTTTCTCTACAAACTCATGCTCAATGTACAAAGGCTAAATTTTCCGCCAATGTTCAAGCTTCATACTACGATGGCATTTGGGGGAATATTCCGCGTATTCCTGAATCCTCAAAACTCACATCGAAAGTTAAATTTGGCAACAATGATTATGCATTGATCAAGTTTTATCTTAATGGTCGGTTTATTGATGGAAATGTTTCGAGAATGGATGCAGCGACTTGCAATATTGATGATTTTATACCCACTTCTGAACAAGAATCGGTCATGAATACACAACTTATTTCTCAAGTTAGCGATAAAATCATGGAGGCTCTTGAAAACGAGAAAGAATATGAACGGCATATTAAAGTTCTTGGTACGGAAAAACTAATAGAAGGTGGTTTCAAAGACCAGAAAAAATGAAATTACTACTATTCACAATAAGCTAAACAAGAAGTCAGAAATGGTGAATTTTTAACGATAAAGTTTGTTAATTAACATTTTATTTAAGCAGGATGTGCTTTTCTGTGACAATTTTAAATTTTGTTATCTTTTAGCTTCAGTGTTTTGTTTATTTTCCTAAATATGTGCTTTTTAGTTTCACATTATGCAAATTATTTTAACCGGAGAGATATATAAATGAATCAAATTGATAACTGGAATCACATCCAGGATATGATTAATCATTGGCTCAAAGTTCCAGAAAATGGCTACCTTGGTTCAAGCTATGGTTACAAAGATACACTTGCTGTTTTACTAGAAAACATACCTAATGATCAGGTTATACAAAAAATAATCTTAAAAATGCGTGAGGATTTACCAATTTTAGAAGGAAAACAAGTATCACTGAATTGGATAGCAAATAGCAGGCAAATATCCATAACTGTAGATGGAAACACAGCTATTTTTCAATTGGATTCTTAGAAAATCGGGGAAAACCAAGTTTTTTGATACACCTGCCTAAACGAAGCATATTGTGCCGCATGGCAAGGTTCAACATTCAGCGCAATACGGTTCGCACCTATTGCGCCCTACTCGGATTACAATTTGGCCTAACCGTTGCTTTATGCAATTAACCATTCTGATGACATTTAGTCGTACCCACCTGTCCTTGATCTGCCGAAAGTAAAAATTTGTACTATATTGTTTGCAGCTAGATTTAAAACGCATGAGTGAAAAAATAAGTGCCCAGGTTTATGCTTCAAACCACGGCTACCCATTTATGATTCAATTTTTAAAACAGGACTCAAGGCATTATGTGCGGTATTGTCGGTATTTTTGATATAAGAGAAAAACGTGAAATCAATCGCGAGTTGCTTTCACGCATGAATGAAATTCAATTCCACCGAGGACCGAACGAGAGCGGACTTTATATTGAACAGGGATTGGGATTCGGCCACCGGCGCTTATCGATTATTGATTTGACCAGCGGTCAACAGCCAATGGTCAGCCGCGATAAAAATGCGATTCTCACTTACAACGGCGAGGTCTATAACTTTATTGAGTTACGGCACGAGCTGGAATCGCTGGGTTATAGTTTTGCTACCCATTGCGATACCGAAGTTATTTTATATGCCTGGCAAGCATGGGGCGAATCTTGTGTTAACAAATTTCGCGGCATGTTCGCGTTTGCAATTTGGGATCGCGATCAGCAATGCCTATTTTTGGCACGCGACCGCTTGGGTGTTAAACCGCTTTACTATGCAGAATTGGCGAATGGGCAGTTTATTTTTGGCTCTGAGTTGAAAGCCTTAACCCAGCATCCCGAATTAGCCAAAGTTTTGGATCCAACTGCCGTTGAAGACTATTTTGGTTTTGGTTATATACCCGATCCCAAAACGATTTATAAAAATGTTTACAAGCTGGAACCCGGATATTGTTTAACCATAAAGCACGGCAGTGAAACTTACCAGCCTCGCCAATATTGGGATGTGAATTTTACCCCCAGACCCATACAGGATGAACGGGCAATTGGCGATGAGTTAGTGGAGCGACTGCGTGAAGCCGTAAAAATCCGCATGGTTGCGGACGTGCCGTTAGGGGCTTTTTTATCGGGCGGAGTAGATTCTAGTGCTGTTGTGGCGATGATGTCGGGGTTATCGCCTGATCCGGTCAATACCTGTTCCATCTCTTTTGGCGATCCTGCCTTTAATGAAGCAAAGTTTGCCGCGCAAGTCGCCAAACGCTATCACACCGCACATCGTGTTGAACAGGTTGATCCCGATGATTTTAGCCTGATTGAGCAA
>NZ_FUKJ01000309.1 GCF_900163745.1 Crenothrix polyspora | reverse complement strand
TCCAGGATGCGTTCATCCGCTTCAGTAGATTCGCAGGGCTGCTGTGGCTCTTCTGACTCGGTATCAGCTTTGTCCCAAGGCAGGTCGCTGCTCGGTGGCCGTGAACTTTTCTTCGATGTTTGTTTCAACCGCTCACGCGCATCTTTTAAGTCATAGTGCAACTTAACGGATAATCGGCGTAGGACATCCTCCGGCAATTCCAGTAATTCTTCTTCGGTTAGTTGCAGCAGGTCGTGGTCGCTTAGTCTCATTAGCAATAATGTACAGCTTTTTTTACCTAGAGTTGGGATTTTTTAAAGTAGGGGTCTGAATTTTTACCTTTGATTATCTAAAGCAGAACCTACAACGTCATTAAGGGTGTTAATAAACAGAGTGAGTTGATTATTCACTACTCCGTCGAGCGTTCCATCCAACTTCTTTTGTTTTTCCTGTTCTTTTAAGAACTTGCTGAAATCACTATAACTTTGACAAGCGGTTGCAAGCTGTTTTTGCAAGCCACTAGACAACATTTCTACGGATGTATCTTTAAAAGAGGGATAGCCTTTATCCAGTGAATTTCTCATGCCCGCTAGCGCACCCAATGCTGAGGTTTTTAAATTACTTTGCCAGCCGAATAATGGGATTAATTTATCGTTATCTAATCCTTGATAAATTTCAGTTTCAAATAAGGATTCAGAGAATATTTCTAACGCTAACTCTGATGAAATTTGATTTTTTTTTAACTCGTCAGCTAAATAATCAAATGGCTCAATTAAGGTTTGTTTTGCGCTACCAAGAAATTCGCGTAGTTCAGCATTTTGTTTATGCAACAACTGTTCGGCTTTTTCGTAGGCTTCACCTGAGCTGTTTAATTCGCTGTGACAAGTTCGTACTGCTTCACCAATGGCATCACTCACTTCTTTTTCAAAACGTTTTACAATGCTTGGAATCACTAAAGTAGGAAAATGCCCTTAAATATGGTGGTTTAGGGAGGCAAAGAATTCTGCGCCGTAGCTGTTTTTCCAAACGGCATCATAGATACGTTTAAAATCATGGTCTTCCCACTGGCTAATTCTACGAGGTAGATCATCTATTATTTCTTTTGTAATCAAAGTCTTAGAATGATTTTCAAGTTCCTCAATGGCGTTAATACGGTCACTATTCTTTTTAATACGCTGGGCGTGTAAGGCGGGTAATGAACTTAATCGGCTGTAGGTCAAATTATCTAAAGTGTCGCGATGTTCAGGCAGTTCTTTGTGCAAAATGTCGTGTATTTCTTGTTTTACTTTGCTGATATGTTCATCACGACGGCGTTCAACTTCATGGTCTGCGTTAAACGTGTCAATGCGGTTAAGAATAAACAACATCCGTGCAGGTGAACCGCCCATGTGTTTAATTTGTTGCAATATCTCTTGAATTAATGCTATTCGCAAACCTTCATCAGTTTGTTTCATGTCGTATGCGACAAGACACAAGGCATCTTTACAATTTTCAATCACTTCGGCGTTGGTATTGTCTTGGTGATTGCGTAAGCCGGGTAAATCCATGAGTTTGAATTGTGTGCTTTTAGGCAAGCTAGAAAGAGCTAACAAGTCAGGGTTGTTAAAACAGGCAAGCGGATAAGTCAATTCAATATGCGGCGTGGCGGGTTGTTTGATGCCTTTGCTTTCATTAAATTTGTCCATCACTTTAGTGAGTTTGTCACGGGTTTCAACATCGCTTAAATCATGCCATTCACCACAATCCCATAACGCGCCCTCGGTTTTATGGACTTTCAAATGCTTTTCGTTATCAGAGCTGTGGTGAATATAAACCACGCCTGCGCTCATTTCTCCCGACATACGCGGCATTAAATCCGCACCACACAATAAATTAACAATCGTGCTTTTGCCGCTGCTGGTTGTGCCTGTGGTGGCTAGAATTAAGGTGGGGCTTTGTAAGTCGCTGTGTAGGCGGTCTAAAGCGGCGTTGAATTTGTCGTTTAGGGTGTTGAAGTGGTTTATATCGAGGTGTGGATGGTCTTCACTGGCATCACAAATACCTTGAAAAATAGTTGTCCAATGCTGTTCGATTTGATTGGCATGGTCAGCCAATTTACTAAAAATATTGGTGTGCTGTGTTAGGCTGAGCTGGGCTGGGCTGGGCTGAGCTGTTGAGGTTTCATTTTTTTCCTTTTTTTGGCGTGGCGTTTCATTGGTGTTTTCGCGGAGAGGGAGACAAGAGGATGTAGTTGAACAATTACTGATCTCTAACCTCAGTTTGATATGAGGCGATAAAATTGTAAATTAATTTACTATACAAAGATAGGGCATGTAATTAATATAATTAATTTATACTATTTATATGTCAATATAATTTACATAAATCCTATAGAGCCTCTTGCACAATTATCCAGCGCAAGCGGGTCTGTTACGTATTAGCTACCGCTTTACGGGTAAGCATTCAAAATAACGCCTTATAAATCTTTCTCACATTCATAATAATCAGGGTGTTGTCTGAAAACTCGTCGGCATAGATGCGTAAGGTATTGTCTTTGCGAGGCCTGTTATAGGCATTTTGTCCCCAGACAGTAAAGATTAGATAAATTTAGAAGTATTCATGGCCGATTTTTCGTAGAATAGGCACTTGTTATCATCAATTTGGAGTAAGTGAATGGGGTCTGCTAAATATCTTTCTATTTTTACCTTGGCTACCAAACAAGAGCGCCTGGCCAATTTTGACAGTTACTGGGAATTTACCCAAAAGCACGGTGGCGAGCTATTTGAGGCAGATAAGGATTTAGCTAAAAAACGCGCCAGACTCCAACATTTTAAAGATAATCCGGTTAAGCTGCGTACGCCGCTGGCAAACCCTGAATTGTTCTATCGCAATTACATTGATATGCAGGATGATCCTAAATCCTTAGCGCCGATCATTTTAATGTTAACGGGCATGTACAAGTTTGCGAGGCATGAGTGGGTAGGTATTAAAGGTGCGTGGGATGTCGTGCCCGATATGGCTAATTCTCATAGCATTGAAGATAAAATTAGCCGTGTCCATTTGGCTGAAGAATTTTGCCATGTAAGATTATTTGATGAAATGTTGCGTACCTGTGGTTTGGATCAAGTGGAGTGGGTACCTTTAACACCGGTTAAAGAATGGATTTATGAGCAATTTCCTAAGGCACCGGGCTTTTTGATGGACGCGCCTGCTTTTGTGACCGAATTAATGGGAGTGACTTATTACTTCTATTTACATCGATTGTTTGATGAATTATTGATTGATGAGCCTGAAGTACGCACTCGTTTAAAAGAATTACTGGATGAAATTACCATTGATGAAATCGCCCATGTTGGACAACGGCGTAATTTTATCGGCCCAATAGGTATGAAAGTTTCAAAGTGGCTAGTGAAGCCTTTTTATACCATGTTTTTTAATGATATTCCCGAAGTCGGTCAGTTGTTTGATGTTAAACAAATGATTAAAGATGGCGAAGCATTTGATTTTAACGAAGTGCCGGATTATATGGTCGAACGCAGTTGGATACCTTCCTACTGTAAGGCGTAATCATCGGGTGTAGGTAGCGCTTGTAACGCTGCGGATCAATGGTTTGCTGAAATGCCCCTAACTATTAAATAGTACACCTTATGTTTTTAGTTCCAGATGTTGTAGTGCGTTTTTTTCACCGCATGGCTTCACCGCCACATTTTTATACGTTTACCGAGCGCTGGATGCCTTGGTTGGTAGGCTTGTTTGTGTTATTGCTGGGCGCGGGATTGTATGGCGGTTTGTATCTTGCGCCGGCTGACTATCAGCAAGGCGACAGTTATCGTATCATTTATATTCATGTGCCTAGTGCCTGGATGTCGTTATTTATCTATATGGTTATGGCGACCGCTGGTGCGATTGGTCTGGTGTGGCGTATTAAGCTGGCCGAGGTGGTGTTAATCAGCAGTGCGCCTATTGGTGCCAGCTTTACCTTTATTGCTTTGGTAACAGGGTCGCTGTGGGGCAAACCCATGTGGGGCACTTGGTGGGTCTGGGATGCACGCTTAACCTCCGAGCTGGTATTGCTGTTTTTATATCTGGGTGTCATTGGTCTTTATGGTGCAATGGATGACAAACGTGTCGCCTCCAAAGCCGTGGCGATATTAGCGTTAGTGGGGGTGGTTAATATCCCCATTATTCATTATTCCGTTGAATGGTGGAGTTCTTTGCATCAAGGGCCTACGGTCACTAAAATGGGCAAGCCGTCCATTCATGTAAGTATGTTGATACCGTTGTTGCTGATGGCATTGGCGTTTAAAGTGTACTATGTGATTGCACTGATGCAGCGTGCGCGTGTCGAGTTGCTGTCACGCGAACGCAATTCGCAGTGGGTTAAAAACAAGATAGCGATGGAGACTAAGTGATGACCTTGCAAGAATTTTTTGCCATGGGTGGCTATGGTTTTTACGTGTGGACATCTTACGGGATTACTTTGCTGGTGTTGGTCGTCAATATCCTGATTCCGATTATTCAGCGTAAGCAATTTTTACGTCAACAAGCTTTAAAGCAAAAACGCTAAAACATTATGAAAGTAGCCAGAAAACAACGTTTGATTCTTATTGCCTTGATGGTGATTGGCGCTAGTGTAGCAACGGCGTTTGCATTGAAATCATTTAATGAAAACCTGATGTACTTTTTTTCGACGACCGATGTGGTCGCGGGTAAAGCACCTAAAGATGCCTTGTTTCGTTTGGGCGGCATGGTAGTTAAAGGCACGGTAAAAAGACCCGATAAAGGCATGATGGTGCGCTTTACCCTGACCGATTTCAGTAAAGAAGTGACGGTGGAATATACCGGTATTTTGCCGGATTTGTTCAGGGAGGGGCAGGGCATCGTCGCGCATGGCAAGTTAAATAACCAGGGTGTGTTTATCGCCGAAGAAGTGCTGGCCAAGCATGATGAAAATTATATGCCGCCGGAAGTTAAGGCCAGTTTGAAGCAAAAGGCAACGGCGGAAGGCAAGATAAAACAATGATAAATCCTGTCACTTTATTTTTCATTACGATTCAATTATTCAAAGGAATCTGAGCCAATTGTCGTTCAGATTGCTTAATACAAACACTTTATCTAAGCAATGACCGATAAAACTTGTGTTTTTACTGAATATCTTAAATATAGGGCTGATCTTCGTGGCTTTGATTTAATTCAGATTGAACACATTCTTCGCTATTCAAAGGAACGTTATTTTGATATTGAGACACATCGCTGGATAGTGATTGGTGAGCAAGGCAATAAACTTGTTATGATTCCTTATGAAGAAAGTCAAACAGCTATAACTCCTGTCACTATTCATACAACATCTCGGCAGCAAATAAAGTTCAGATTGACAACAGGCAGGTTAACTTATGAATAATCCAAAAATGACTTATTTCCCAGAGCAAGATGTGATTCATCTGGCTATGACGGATGAGGACGAGGCGGCGAGTATGGAATTAAGCCCTCATATTACTGCCGAGCTTAATGCGGAGGGTGAGTTAATCGGTGTGGAAATACTAAAAGCCAGTACATTTTTAAGAGATTTTATTCTCGAAAGCACACAAGCTAAGCTTATGCAGCTTAATAAGCGAGTCGGTTAATATCAAGTTCTGAAAAGCACTGAGAAATAGAGATATGAATACAGATCTTAAAGGTCATCAATAATGATTGCAGAACTAGGGCATTTTTCATTGAGCCTTGCCTTGTGCATGGCCATTATCTTAAGCGTTTTACCGCTCATTGGCGCATCAAGGTCGATTTCAGGTTGGATTGCAGTGGCAAGACCTGCGGCGTTTGCACAGTTGTTGTTTATGGCGGTGTCTTACGGTTGTTTAACGTATTGCTTTTTAACCCACGATTTTTCGGTCAAGTATGTAGCCAGCAATTCAAATACTGCGTTGCCGACCTTGTATCTTGTGTCCGGTGTATGGGGGGCACATGAAGGTTCCTTATTGCTGTGGGCGTTGGTATTAACGATCTGGACGGCGTTAGTGGCACGCTTCAGCCAACGTATTCCCGATATTGCCATTGCCAGGGTATTGGGCGTAATGGGTCTGGTGTCCATCGGCTTCATCCTGTTTTTATTATTGACTTCAAATCCCTTTGAACGGCTGTTTCCTGCACCCCAAGAAGGCCGAGATTTAAATCCATTGCTGCAAGATCCTGGGTTGGCCATTCATCCACCCATGCTTTACATGGGCTATGTGGGCTTTTCGGTGGCATTTTCATTTGCGATTGCCGCCTTGCTGGAAGGACGTGTCGATGCTGCTTGGGCGCGTTGGTCCAGGCCGTGGACGAATATCGCCTGGATGTTTTTGACACTCGGTATTGCCTTGGGCAGTTGGTGGGCGTATTACGAACTGGGTTGGGGCGGCTGGTGGTTTTGGGATCCGGTCGAAAACGCATCGTTTATGCCCTGGTTAGTGGGTACGGCATTGATCCATTCTTTGGCGGCCACCGAAAAGCGCGGCGTATTTAAAACCTGGACGTTATTGCTGGCCATCTTTGCCTTCTCGTTGAGTTTGCTGGGTACGTTTTTGGTGCGTTCTGGCGTATTGACCTCGGTACACGCCTTTGCCAGCGATCCGGCCAGAGGCTTGTTTATCCTGATTTTCCTGGCTATCGTCGTCGGTGGCTCGTTGACACTGTACGCCATCAGAGCGCCATATGTAAAAAGCAGTGCCGGCTTTGAGCTGGTGTCCAGGGAATCGGTGATTTTACTGAATAACGTATTTCTGGTGGTGACCGCCGCCAGCATTCTATTGGGAACACTATACCCGCTGGTGATTGATGCTTTGGGCATGGGCAAGATTTCCGTGGGGCCGCCGTATTTTAATGCCGTGTTTATTCCGCTCATGGCACCTTTGGCGGCGGTTGTCGGTTTGGGTATGTTGCTGCGCTGGAAACGCGATGACATCGGTGCGCTGGCTACCCGTGTGCGCTGGCTGGCGTTGGGGTGTCTGGTTTTTGGCTTGCTTGTCCCGTTGTTGATGCCGTTTTATTCCTGGGGCGCTGTTATCGGCTTGGTGTTGGCCTCCTGGGTGGTAGTCAGTACGATGTTGTCTTTTCTGGATCGCTTGGGTGCCAAGGGCTTTAGCTGGGAGCGTTTAAAAACTGTGCCCGCAGGCTTTTACGGCATGACCGTGGCGCATATAGGCATTGCGGTCTTCGTAACCGGCATTACCTTCACCTGCACCTACAGTATTGAAAAAGACATCCGTATGGCACCGGACGAGACCGTTGATATGTCCGGTTACATCTTTAAATTCCACAACGTCAAGGAAAAAGAAGGGCCTAATTACGTGGCGCAACAAGCCATGGTCACCGTTAGTCATGACGGCAAAGAGATTGCCACCCTAAAACCTTCAAAGCGTGTGTATCGCGTGCAAACCATGCCGATGACAGAGGCTGCGATTGATGCGAACCTGTTCAGGGATTTGTTTGTCGCTATCGGTGAGCCGCTAGATGACAAAGGCGCATGGAGTATGCGTATTTACTACAAATCATTTATACGCTGGATATGGCTGGGTGCGATTTTTATGGCGATGGGCGGCCTGTGGGCTGCGTGCGACAGGCGCTATCGCAT
>NZ_FUKJ01000293.1 GCF_900163745.1 Crenothrix polyspora | reverse complement strand
TTTCTGTTGATGCAATAGCAGCGGCATTAAGTTTGATAAAAATATCAGAAAATAGTCTTGGTAAGGTCTGGATGTTGACAAATGAAATGGTGTGTGGGGAATGGGCGGAGAATATAGCCAATGTAAAACAGGAATTGGAAAAAGAAGTAAAAAAACTGGAGTACATGAGGGAAAAGTTGGTCATCGCAGCTAATGTGATTCTGGAAATAAAACCTATCCATGGCCAAAAAATGACAACACTGAATTTACATGGGCATCTTGAAAATTTATCACGGAATTTATTAAGCCACTGTTTGGTAATAAAACAGGAAGATCGTCATTATATAAGGGCAATGCACCGCGTTCAAAAATGTCTTGCACCCGCTAAAAAAGGTAAGCCCGAACCAAAAGATTGTGTGATTTTAGAAGCGTTTCTAGATGTTGCAGGGAAAGCAAGGGAGTTCGGCTATAACGGGAGCATATTTTGTTACTTCAAATACCAGTGATTATGGCAAAGTTAATGCCCCGTTAATCTATGATGAACTGAATGGTATAAATGCAACTTTAATCGATAATTTACCATGGGCATTGGCGATAGTTGAAGGTCGAGCATAAAAATTGGCTGATTGGGTTCATTAACACGGTTGTGATGAATTCAACGTTTAACTTTAAATATTTATTTTTTAACCCCTCTTTAATTTCTAAGCAAGAGAAACCTAATGTCAAGAGTGTACAACTTTAGCGCCGGTCCATCGGCATTCCCTGAGTCCGTTTTGCAACAAGCGCAACAAGAGATGCTGGATTGGCGCGGTAGCGGCATGTCAGTGATGGAAATGAGCCATCGCGGCAAACATTTTTCCATCATTGCCGAAGAACTGGAAAGCGATTTGCGTGAGTTAATGGCAATTCCTGAAAACTACAAGGTGTTGTTTTTGCAAGGTGGCGCATCGGCGCAGTTCGCTTTTATTCCACAAAATATTTTAAATGGTAAGAGCAAAGCCTGTTACGTCAATACCGGCGCATGGTCAGAAAAAGCCATTAAAGATGCGAAGGCGTATTGTGATGTTGTTGTCAGCGCCAGCTCAGAAGAGTCAAAATTTACCACGATTCCTGATGTGGCAGGTTGGGTACTCGATACCGAAGCGGCCTATTTGCATTACACATCGAACGAAACCATCCACGGTGTCGAATTTCAAAATATACCCGATAGCCTGGGTTTAACTCTGATATCCGATATGTCTTCAAATATTCTGTCACGTACAGTGGATGTCAGCCAGTACGGTTTGATTTACGCGGGAACGCAAAAGAACATGGGGCCTGCCGGTGTGACTGTTGTCATCGTCAGAGATGACCTGATTGGCCATGCTGATAAGAAAGTGCCTGGCGTATTCAATTACGCAGAACAAGTTAAAAACGGTTCCATGCTCAATACACCGACAACTTACAACTGGTATTTGGTTGGTTTGGTACTGAAATGGCTAAAAGCACAAGGCGGTGTTGCAGCGATAGAACAACGCAATATCGCTAAATCGGCAAAACTGTATCAGGCGATAGATCAATCCACGCTATACCGTAATCCTGTTGAAAAAGCCTATCGTTCGCGCATGAACGTGCCGTTTATTTTAGCGGATGAAGCGTTGGACAAAGAATTTTTGAAAGCTGCCGAAGCCAATGGTTTATATGAGCTGAAAGGCCATCGTTCGGTTGGTGGTATGCGTGCCAGTATTTATAATGCTATGCCGGATGCGGGTGTTGATGCCCTGATTGCATTTATGGCAGAATTTGAACGTAGTCATTAAAGATTTGCTGTGTTGCACACGGTCACACTGTAATTAATTGAGAATAAAAATGTCATCCATCACCTCACTAGCTGAATTAAGAGAAAAAATTGATGCCATTGATGCAGGCCTTCTGCGCTTGATTAATGAACGCGCAGCGTGTGCAATCGAGGTGGCGAAAACCAAAATTGCCCAAGGTGAGCAAGGCACGTTTTATCGCCCAGATCGTGAGTCTTTAGTACTAAGACGCATTAAAGAGATGAACCAAGGTCCCTTGCCCGATTACACGGCAGTAAGGTTTTTCAGGGAGTTGATGTCGTCTTGTTTGGCGCTGGAAAAGCCGATGAATGTGGCTTTCTTGGGACCGGAAGGCACGTTTACCCAGCAAGCTGTGGTCAAGCATTTTGGTAATGCGGTTAAAGCCATGCCGTCGGCGACCATTGATGAAATTTTTACCGTGGTTGAAGGCGGCGCTTGCCAGTTTGGCGTGGTGCCGGTTGAAAACTCTACCGAGGGCGTGATTAGTCATACGCTCGATAGATTACTGAATTCACATTTAAAAATCTGCGGCGAAGTTGAAATTCGTGTCCACCAAAACTTGATGGGACACGTCGCCAATTTAGCTGACATTACTGAAGTTTTTTCGCATCAGCAATCGTTGGCGCAATGTCGTAAATGGCTGGATAAAAATTTGCCACATGCCAAGTTGACGGCGGTTAGCAGTAATGCCGAAGCTGCAAAAATGGCTGCCACTAATCATCAAGTTGCCGCGATTGCAGGCCGCGTCGCCGCTGAAATATACGAGTTGGACATCTTGGCCAAAAATATTGAAGATGAACCCAACAACACCACGCGCTTCATTATCATCGGCCAGCAAATATCTAGTCCTACCGGTCGGGATAAGACTTCGCTGGTGGTGTCTACAGGCAATAAGCCAGGTGCGCTGCACCAAGTACTTGAGCCTTTCGCCAAACTGGGCGTGGATATGGTGAATATTGAATCCAGACCGTCTCGACAAGGGATATGGGATTATGTATTTTTCATTGATATTGACGGCCACTGCGAAGATGACAAAGTTGCCCAAGCGTTGGCATTATTAAAAACTAATGTGAGTATGCTCAAGCTATTGGGCTCTTACCCGAAAGCCGTTATTTAACTTCCAGATTGGTCGCAACTAACCCATGAATACCAACGATTATATTTATAAGCTGGCGGTTGCTGGTGTGCAAAGCCTGATCCCCTATAAAGGCGGCAAACCTATTGAGGAGCTGGAGCGCGAGCTGGGTTTAAGCTATATTGTTAAGTTGGCATCTAATGAAAATCCAATGGGCATTGGTCAAAAGGCCTTGGCTGCCATACAAAAAGCATCGGCAGATTTGGCGTTATATCCTGATGGTAATGGTTATCGCTTAAAACAGGCATTGGCCGAAAAATATGCAGTCGATGCTAATCAGATTACCTTGGGTAATGGCTCCAACGAAATTTTGGAATTGTTGGCACGGGCTTTTTTAACGCCGGAACACGAAGTGATTTTTTCCCAACATGCGTTTGCAGTGTATCCGATTGTGACTCAGGCGGTGGGTGCGAGAGCGGTGGTTGTACCGGCGGTTAATTATGGCCATGATTTGAATGCCATGCTGGCCAGTGTTACCGAACAAACACGATTAATTTTTATTGCCAATCCTAATAATCCGACCGGCACTCTGCTAAGTCAAGTCGATGTAGAGCGTTTTATTGCGGCGTTGCCGGATACGGTAATCTGTGTGCTGGATGAGGCGTATTTTGAGTTTGTCAGTGGCGCAGCGAGTGCGGATGCCAGTGCCGAGGCGATTAATTCTATCGACTGGCTTAAATCCTATCCTAATTTAATTATTACCCGTACTTTTTCCAAGGCTTATGGTTTGGCGGGATTGCGTGTGGGTTATGGTTTGTCCAGCCCGCAATTGGCGGATATTTTAAATCGCGTGCGTCAGCCGTTTAATAATAATGCCTTGGCGTTGGCGGCGGCTGAAGCAGCTTTGGATGATGTTGAACATTTACAAAAAACGTTGCAAACCAATAGCCAAGGTATGCAGCAACTCACCGATGGCTTCAAGGCTTTGGGCTTGGCATGGATTCCATCGTCAGGTAATTTTGTCTCGGTGGATTTAAAACAACCAGGGCAACCGATTTATGAGGCGTTATTGCGCAAAGGTGTGATTGTACGACCTGTTGGTAATTATGAAATGCCTAATCATTTGCGCATCAGTATTGGTACGCTGGTAGAAAATCAAATTTTTCTTGATGCTTTAATCAGTATTCTGGCTGATGTTTAACCGCCTGTGTGTCATTGGTGTAGGTTTAATTGGTGGCTCTATTGCCCGCTCAGCAAGATCGCGTGGTCTCGCCAGGCAGATTATTGGTTTTGGACGTGAGGCTGACCTGCAAAATCTGCAATCTGCCAAACGCTTAGGGGTTATTGATCAATATTATTTGGATATAGATTTCGCCATCAATCATGCGGATTGTGTAGTTATTGCAACGCCGGTCGCGGCAGTGGCAACCGTCTTTGAACAGCTCAAACCTTTCTGGAATGCACAGACGATTTATACCGATGTTGGTAGTACCAAAGGTAATGTGGTTGCCGCCGCACAACGTGTATTTGGTGAGGTGCCGAATAATTTTATCCCGGCGCACCCCATAGCCGGTGCAGAAAATAGCGGTGTGGAAGCGGCGGTCGATAACTTGTTTGTCAATAAGCGCTTGATTATCACACCTACCAGTCAATCGCAATTTGATGCAATACAAAAAATTCAGCAATTTTGGCAGCAGATGGGTGCTATTGTTGACTTGATGACGGTTACACAACACGATGCAGTACTCGGTGCAACCAGCCACTTACCGCATATTCTGGCCTTTGCCTTGGTCGATATGCTCGGCCAAAAAGATGAACAAAACGAGATTTTTAAGTACGCCGCCGGTGGTTTTAGGGATTTTACCCGCATTGCTTCCAGCGATCCCACCATGTGGCGGGACATTTGTGCGGCCAATAAAGATGAGCTGATACCATTAATTGAGCAGTTCAAAGCAGAATTAGATAAAATGCAAAGTTTGCTGGCGCAAGATGATGGCGAACAGCTTTTTGAAACCTTTACGTATGCACGTCAGGCACGGCAACGCTTTCTGGATCAGTTCCTA
>NZ_FUKJ01000308.1 GCF_900163745.1 Crenothrix polyspora | reverse complement strand
GTACGTGGTGCTTATCATGACATCATCGAGAGCGTTAAACACAATCGCCCTGATGCACAAGTGGACGCTATCTCCATCGAGCCTATGGTCGTGAAACCGAATGGGCGCGAGTTGATGGTGGGAGTCAGCAATGATCCTGTGTTTGGGCCGGTGATAACATTGGGTGCTGGCGGTATTGCAGTGGAAATCATGGGTGATCGTGCTGTGGCTTTGCCGCCTCTCAATACCACTCTAGTAAAAGATCTTATACAAGGCACGCAGATAGCTAAAATGTTGGGGGCATTCCGCCAGATGCCACCCATCGATATGGCGGCACTCGAAAGTGTCCTGCTGCGGGTTTCTGAAATGGTCTGTGAGTTGCCCATGTTGATGGAGATGGACATCAATCCCCTCATCGTGGATGAACAGGGGGCTTTGGCTGCCGATGCCCGGGTCGTGGTGGAATTTCGCCCACCTAACCCAGATCGCTATGCCCACATGGCAATTTACCCCTATCCGGCACATCTGGTGAGGAATTTGCAGCTGGCTGATGGCACGGGTGTGGTGATACGGCCAATACGCCCGGAAGATGCGGAGATTGAGCAGGAATTTGTGCGTAATTTATCAGCAGAGCCACGCTATTTCCGTTTTATGGACAGTATGCAAGAACTTAGTTTGCCCATGCTGGCACGTTTTACGCAAATTGACTATAGCCGCGAGATGGCATTGATTGCCGTATCCGAGGAACAGGACAAAGAAATTGAGCTGGGTGTGGCCCGTTATACGATCAACCCCGATGGTGAAAGCTGCGAATTCGCTTTAGTTGTTGCCGATTGCATACGCGGCAAGGGTCTTGGGCACACGCTGATGATTGCCTTGATGGATGTAGCGCGATCCAAAGGCTTGAAAATCATGGAAGGAGAGGTGTTAAACAATAATGTCAGCATGTTGAACCTGATGCAGCGCCTGGAGTTTACAATTGAAGCCAGTCTGGAAGACGATAACATCAAAACCCTCCGTAAAGCCTTATAAAAAATACCTAATATAATCAATATGACACAAAGCAGATAAATTTTATAGTATTTAAATGGGCTAGGAAAAACCGTTATGCACTTGTCACGCAAATGTCATTGAATGGTTAATAAACGGTAATAATCAAATGCTATGGTTGTCCCATGAATAACTGATGGAGCAACGCATGACCCTACATTATCGTTCAATCTGGATTTCCGATACCCATTTAGGTACAAAAGACTGCAAAGCCGAAGCCTTGCGAGATTTTCTTGATCATGTTGAATGTGACTATCTCTATCTGGTTGGAGATATTATTGACTTGTGGAAATTCAAAAGCGGCTTTTATTGGCCAGCCCTGCATAGCGATATTGTGCAACGAATAATCAGCAAAGCCAAATGGGGTACTCAGGTTATTTACATCCCTGGTAATCATGATGAGCTGTTTCGTAAACATGTCGGCATTCATTTTAATGGCATTGACATTCAACTGGACGCTATCCATAGCACCCGTGATGGTAGACGATTCCTTGTTGTTCACGGAGACGGTTTTGATAGCATTGTCTGCCATAATAAAAGCTTGGCTTATATTGGCAGTGAGGCTTATGACATATTGTTAGTCATCAATTCCTGGTTCAATAAGATCCGTACCATGCTGGGTTACAACTACTGGTCATTGTCGGCATTTTTGAAACACAAGGTGAAGAATGTCGTTAACCACATACATAATTATCAGTACATTTTAGGATTGGAAGCCCAGAAAAAACAGGTAGACGGTATCATCTGCGGCCATATCCATCATGCTGGGATTGTCGAACTTGAAACGGGTAAAACCTACTGTAATTGTGGCGACTGGGTGGAAAGCTGTACGGCCTTAGTGGAAGATACGACAGGTCAACTGGCTATAGTACATTGGTTGGAAGACAGTCAGCGCTTATTGGATCAGGCGGCAGCACTTCAGTCCAGCGAGGAAAAATGTATGGTGAACAACATTATTGATTAAGCAGAAATAGTAAGCGGTTAATCCGTTCGTGGGAAGTCATCGAACCATTAGCGGATTAACCGGCCGCTATTTTTTACATTCATATCGCCAGTTACAATCTTCTTTTTTACACGTTGTACGTAGTTCCGAGCGAAAACAGGGCTGATGGTAGGTCGCCACTTGAATAGCCCAAATCAGTTCAACAGTATGGCTAATGCTTTCAGGCTCTTTTACACCCGTAGATTTGGCCAATCGCCTTAAACTGCTTAGCGTTATGCCGCTATTATCATCTTCTGATTCGGTCAGATAAGCTGAAATTTGTGCCTTAACATGGCCATTTTCAACAGCCATAACATCATTTGGCAAATATCTGCCTAAAAAATCTCCCATGACATTGTAGTCATCAACGTCAAAAAATGAGGAGGTATATGCTATATTTTCCATGGTTTAACTCGGTGGTAAAGATCAGCTAGCAGGTAGCATTAGGTTAGTAAGACAAGAAAAATAATTCCTTGGCCAATACTTCAATTCCCCAAGATACCAGTAAACAAAAAACGGTCATCGGCAAACAAAAAGCAGCCAATGACAGTGTGTATCCAGCTATATTATGGTTTTTGATAGGCTTTGAAATGTTCATGGTATTGCACCCTTTTGTTAAATTAACAGACAGCTATATACTGGAACAATGAGATTAAACTTTGATGACAGTTCCATGACATTTTGATGACAGGTTATTACTGTAATTCAATACGATACGCTTCAATCATCGCTTTGCCGGTGTTGGGCATAATAGAAGCCAGGTACAAGGTATTACCGTAAACTATCGGTGCAGAAAGCGGACGGCCTGTACCTAGCAAAGACTGTTCAACCATTAACGCCCCATCTTTTACCCGTATACCGTACAAAGTACCAAAGGTAGCAATATCAACAACCCAGACTACCTCATCGCCATTCTTGCCTAGCGTTGAAATAACAGGTAATGACGGATGGCTTCTAAATGCCTGCACGGCTTTGTCGCTAGTCGGATTTGGGAATTGCCAAAAGCGTTTAAATTTAGGCTTCCCGTTTTCCTCAATTATTTTTAAAGCCACCAAACCTGCCGGATGGGTCGTATCTGGAATAAAAGTGGGGATAACCACCACAGGCTCTGTACCGGCAATGGAGAGTGCCGGTTGGGTGACAGTCATCCCCATCCAGCCGGCTTTACAAATATCATCTGGAGTTCCGCATACATCAGCAATTTGCAAGCGATCATACTGCGTGCCTAAATGCTCAGCATCTATCAGATAAACCGCACCTTCCTTGCCAGGCTGTACGAGTACCGAATGGCCATTTTTCAAATCGACTTTAACAGGCGCACTGGCACCCAGGTCATAATCCATCCAGGCTAAACATTCCCAGAAGGTTTTATGGTCGCATTCTCCATTGGCAGGTTTTAATGGCGAACTCCATTCTGATAAACGGGGGATAAACAGGTTCTTGCAAGAGGCCATGCACTCATTGCTTGGCTGCTGTGGATAAAAATTTTGACACAACTGAGCATCACAACCAGGATCAAATTGCAGGTTTGGCTGCACCCGCATCAGGGTATTGGCGTAGTCACCACGCGCCAGATCGATTTGGCCATTACCCGTAGGCACGAACAATTCAAAACTGTCGGCAGTAGGATATAGCTGTGGCCCTGCCGGTGTCCATATACCGCCGCCGCAAATCATTTCCTGATTACCGTATTCCACAGTGACCGGACATTGTGCTTCCGAGGTGGTTAACAGCACATTACGGATCGCCTGATTTGCCCCTTGTTGCTGCCAGGCATCCATATCAATCTCAAACAGCCAGCCATGATACGGCTGGGTATCACCGGCATTGCCAAAGGCAATATACAGGCTGCCCCATTTTGAGTCTGGCTTAATGGCATGCTTAATGGCCGAATGGGAAAACGCTGTCGGTGGATTGAATTTAATGGTTGATACACCGTCAGCCGCAGGCTTTTCAGCAGAGACCACCAAGACAGGAAAGCTATTATCCAGGTGCCTTTGATCTAAATCGATAATGGCCAGGCGGTGGCTAACCCGTATGTTTTTTTCCAGGCATTGATAGAGCACAACCAGCTTGCTACCGATAATAACCGGTGTAGAAATAATCTGTGCTTGCTGGCCTTTGGGTGCTGGCACATTAACTTGCCAGACCAAAGCGCCTGTCTCACTGTCTAAGGCCGCCACAACACCATTGGACACCGGAACAATAACAAAAGGCCGATCCTGGGAAATATCGAGTAAGGGGGATGCAATAATGCTTTCATCAAAAGTGACAGAGGTATGGGTATCTTCAGGAAAAAGTCGGCTCAGCTTATAGGGCTTTGGCGTGGACGGGGTAAATCCACTCAGCGCAATATAGCTGGCCAATACCGCAGATGATATTGCAACCGCGACAACAAAATTCTTAAGTGCAATGTTCATAAACGTTAGCTTCAACTGTCAGTTAAAAACTAAAACTGTACAACCAGACTATGACGGGGTGATGACAAACACGGGAATCGATAGCTTCTGCACAATAAGGCAGTCATTTAACAGCTTAAAAAAAAGGCCACAGAGTGGCCTTTGAGACTTCAGGACTTCGGGGACTCGTATCATCAATCAAATGATTGCGGGCTATCTAAAGGGAGCAAGTGGATTGCCGGTATCCCGTGTAATTGCGGTTCACCATCCTTGGCATCGACAATCCACTTGCACTCTTTTCAACCGCATTAGAGGGGGTATCTATGCCAATGCTCCGTGTATTTTGAACCAGAAATCTTATGGGCACACTTTAACCCTGACTCATGACAACGCCATGACAGGTTGATGAAGTTTTAATGACGGTCCGTGAAATTCACAACCCAACGCTTAATTTTATCAATAACCCAAAGCGGTTGGTCCAGACAAAGATCATGCCCTGCCCAGGGATGGGTTGCCAAGTCCAGTTGCCAGCGCCTCTGAATAGCTATTGAGCATTCAGGGGAAACCAGATGATCTTTTTGGCTGCTGAGCAATAGCACCGGCTGTGTTG
>NZ_FUKJ01000163.1 GCF_900163745.1 Crenothrix polyspora | reverse complement strand
CATTCGATGCCACCTTGTTTGTAGGGCGTGTGTTATAATTGTGGGGGATGGCGAAGATTTTTTACATTTTGTAGCCATCCCCCATGGGTAGGGTCGTTACCACCATATGGGAGATTAGTGTTTTTAGGAAGTCGTCGTTCCAACCGGCTTTTTTCATTTTTCCGGTTAGTGAGGCCTTGTCATTTGAGGCTCTTAGCGTGTTTAGGACTATTTTTCGCAAGGTCGCAAGATTATGCGCGCAATGGTCTTTTCGGTTGCGTGCGGCATCTTCATTGAGGGTGACATCAAGCACCCAATGGAGCTGATTTTCGATTGTCCAATGACTTCTTGAAACTTCGATCATGCGCTCGGCTTTAATTTTTTTTGAGAGCAGATAATGGCGAACCAAAGTTTTCATTTTGCCGTCATTTCCAAGTCTTACAGCCTCAACCTTGGCGATGGCAACAGTATTTGGAAACGCAATATTCTTAGTTGAAACCACGGTGCATTTTCTAGTCTCATCACGTCCATGAGATTTTTCACTGGTTGTAACAAAGCAGTCTTGCTTTTTGGAATTATCAATTGTATCAATAAGTTGAGAAAGAAGTCCAGGGTGGTTTCGCTTCACAACCAAGGCATAATCTGCACCCGTATCAATAATGGCTTTGGCAATGTCATGGCGGCAATAAAGTGCGTCTGCGGTCACTATACAGCCATCAAGTGACAGCAGTGAAAGCACCTCCAGAGCGCCCCTAATTTCATTGCGATTGGGGGCTATTCTTTGAGCAATTGCCAGCCTCGCTTCGACCGCCCACACGTTTACAAGATGCAGTGGGGCAGTCTTTTTACCCTTTTCAAATGCACCGCGAACGGCCTTGCCATCTATCGCCACAACCCCTTTTAATCCCGTGGCAAAGGCTGCCGAAAACAGTGAAAAGGCGGCTTCGAACTTCACTGGATCAAGAAAACGAAACACTCGGCAAAACGTATCATGGCTCGGAGAGCAATTTGGAAATCCAAGCAATTCAATCAGCAACTTGCGCTTGGAATTAGCAAACACTTCCATCTCATAGCAATTCTTCGCACCACAAAGCATTGCCAAAAAGGCTATAAAAAGGATGCTAACAAGGTCAAATTGCCTGTTTCTAGCCCTAGGATCCGCAATTTCACCAAAAATCCGCGCAAAAACCAACATAAAACCCTCCTCAAAACAAAAGAGTCGAATCTGATTTCATTACAATTTCAATAACTTAAAACCATATGCGATTCCCCTGCATGAAATGGGGGAGCAACTATGTTAATGTGTGGCAAGTGGTTACCCAAGGTGACTGTCTTTGCAATACGAGGTTTGCGGCTTCGATGAGCTTTCGCATAACAGCGATAATGATGACTTTTATCGGTTTTCCATTAATTTTCAGCCGATCTGCGAAGGGTTTAAAGTGGCTTTTTGTCATACGCATAGCACTGAGCGCCGCGATATACATATGCCGCCTTGGTCTTGCGCGACCACCAAAGATAGTTCTCTTACCTTTGAAGGTGCCTGAATCCCTGTCAAGCGGCGCGGAGCCAAGCAAGGCGGCGGCCTTGCCGTGCGCTAAGGTGCCAAGCTCAGGCATTCTTATGGTCAATGAAGCGGCAATAAGTGGTCCTATGCCAGGCAAAGATTTTAGCAATTCATAGCGCTGATTTAGGTATTTATGGCCACGAAGTTTTTTGAGTATAGCCACCAAAATGTCCTTTTTCGCTTTCGTAAGCTCAGCTTTGATGGCGTCATTATACGCCTTTGTCGTCTCAAGCCTCAAGCGCTCACTAAATGTTTTGGCCTTGGCCAGCAAGGATGAGAAGTGCTCGTATAGCGTCATCATTTCTGAAAGCTCTGATAAATCAGCATGATAGACCATAGGTACGATTTTCTTGGCCGCCGTGGCAAGCGCGATCACCTTGGCATCTATCTTATCATTCTTCGCCCGAATACGCATAAACTGTGCAAACCGTTTAATCTCTAAAGGCTGATGGATAATGACCTCAAACCCATGCTCAATTAGAAAAACAGCTACCTCATGCTCATATCCACCAGTCGCCTCCATGCCAATACGGACGACCTGATGACGCCTGAGCCAGCCCAATAAATCTTCAAAATCATTACCCTTATTGGCAAATTTTTGATGCTCATCACCGCTCGCTAAACTCGCATCTAAATGCAATTTTCCAATATCCAAACCCGCTATATCTGTGTTATATTCACTTGGTTTCATAGCTTTCATCCTTGTGTCTACGAGCCCTAACGCTCTTGCAACTATCCGAAACATGAAACCCATCGGTGGTCTTGCTCCCCCACAGCACTGTAATGCTAAGGTGGTAACGACCCTACCCATGGGGGATGGCTACAAAATGTAAAAAATCTTCGCCATCCCCCA
>NZ_FUKJ01000306.1 GCF_900163745.1 Crenothrix polyspora | reverse complement strand
GGTTCCTTAACGGCGCTTAAATCCAGATCCAGACCCAGTAATATTGCGATTTGTTCGGCCAATGCACTGCCGCCGGGGGGGCAAATAGTCGCAGGGGCTCGACCGTCTGCTAGTGCTTCAGCGGCAGGTCTGCAACCTGGGAAACTGCATTGGCCACACTGCGAACCAGGCAATAAATCTTCCAGCTCGTCGACCAGCGGGCTGCTTTCAACTTTTAAAAACTTGCCGGCAATACCCAGCAACAAGCCTAATAACAGGCCTAATAGGGTTAAGCTTATAATCGCGGATAAAACGTACATGGCTTAAGTCCTGTTAATGTGCAGTATAAAGTCCAGCGAAACCCATAAAGGCCAACGACAAAATACCGGCGGTGATAAACGCAATGGGCGTGCCCGCAAATAAAGCCGGAACCGCCATCAAGGCCAAGCGTTCACGTAAACCGGCAAAAAGCACCATCACCAAAGTAAATCCAAGGGCCGAGCCAAAGCCAAACAACAAACTTTGCATCAAGCCATAGTGCTCTTGCACATTCAGCAAAGCCACGCCCAGCACTGCACAATTGGTGGTAATCAGCGGCAGAAAAATACCCAAAATTTGGTACAGCAACGGGCTGGTTTTATGCACTACCATTTCGGTAAATTGTACGACTGCTGCAATCACCAGAATAAAGGCGAGGATACGCAAAAACTGAATATTGAAGGGTGCGAGAATAAAATGCTCTAGCAGCCAACTGGTCAGCGCTGCCAGGGTCAACACAAACGTGGTTGCCAGCCCCATGCTCAATGCTGAATCCAGCTTTTTGGAAACGCCCATAAATGGGCACAGTCCCAGAAACTTCACCAAAACGACGTTATTAACCAGCGCTGTGCCCAATAACAGCATGAGATAATCGCCCACTGTTGCCTCCAAAGTGTTTCTAACCTTGAATAACTAGCAGCAGCAATTATGCCAATTTTATAGAGAAGCGTATTTAACGTGATAGAGACGCAATATTTTACGTCTCTACGTATTCAACCCTGTGTGGAATCGATGGATTGATAAGTTCTCAAATGAACAGCCGTGGTGCTATATGTTACAAAATGGTGCATAAATCCTGTGGGAAATAGCACAGTAAGGCATTAATGAAAAGGCTTGTGTCGTAAACCCGACAATCTAACGCCACCAATTAAAGCTAAAAATACCGTGGAGATCACTATCAAGTTCAATTACCCAGGTCACGTAGCGTAAAGGCAATGTATCTAGTCTCGCAGGCCGCCTTATTAATCGTGTTGGCATTATTTCTGCTTCTAATACACTAACAGCCTCACTTAATCTTCGACACATGCTTATGGACAAAACTTCGTTACACTATTTGCAGACTCATGCCGGTATTGAAGAACCGGCATCCGAGCTAAATGGAGCGAGCACCGTTAATAAAGTGCCCTATCGTATTTTTCTTGAAACGGTTGAACAAGCGCCGATTGCGATTTCGATAACCGACAAAAAAGCCAATATTCTTTATGTCAATGAAGAGTTTGTAAAAGTTACCGGTTATCAACCTGCTGATATTCTAGGACAGAACGAATCGGTGTTATCAGACAAAATAACCCCCAGACACGTTTATCACGATTTATGGCATACCATTAGCCGTAAACAAATATGGCAAGGCCGCCTCATTAATCGCCATAAACAGGGGGCCCGTTATCTGTCAGACTTAACCATTGCCCCTATGCTGGATGAGCAAGGAATCATTAGCCATTATATTGGTATGCACCGCGATATTACCGCGACTTACGAGGCAGAGAAAAAAGCAGTTAATCAGAAGCTGTTGATCGAATCGGTCATTAATTCATCCCCTTTTGCGATGGTGGTGGTTGATGACCAGGATCGGGTGATTTTAGACAATCAGCTCTATAAAGCCCTGGTTAGTGATTTAGGCAAGGGCGAGCCTGCCCGTTATTTTTTAAGGTTGCTACGCGAGGACATGGGAGATTTGTGGGCGCAGCTGCAAAACCAGGAACAAGGCTTTAATCACCGTGAATTTCGCATCGAAACCCGAGGCTATCAAGGGGTTCGGTGGTTTTCGTGTGCCGGCAACTGGTTCTTGGAAAAAAACATCAATGCCGATGCTTTTTTCGAAGACAGCTCAAAACACTATTTAGTGCTGACGATAACCGATATTACCAAGCAGCGCAGACAAATGGAAGCCTTGCACATCCAGACTTTAAAAACGCTGATGGCTGAAGATGAGCGGGTGAGAAGCATCAGGGAAACCTTGCTTGGTGCGATCCATCAAATTCAAATGCCGATGAACCAGATTAAAGCGGCTGAATCGATTTTGCGTTATAAACAGGATGAAAAAAATACCGGATTGCTGGATATTTTGCAACAAATTCAACAGTCTGGTGATGCTGCGGTTGCGACCATGCAAAAATGTATTCCTGAAATTTTTCAGACAGCGGTTACGCCCATTAACCTTAATCAAATTTTGCATGAAGTGATGCTGCTCTCTGATCAGCGCTTATTGAGCAATAATATTGACGTGCATTGGCAGCCGCAAAGCAATTTGCCGTCGCTATTGGGTTCTGAAAACCGTCTGCGTATACTCTTTAAGCAACTCATTGATAATGCGATTGAGGCAATGGGGCGATCAAAGAGTATTGACAGGAAAACGAACGCTATACGGCGGCTTGCAATCACTACCGACACCGACGGTGATTTAATTTATGTGACCGTTGAAGACACAGGGCCTGGCATTCCGACCGACAAGCGCTCGAAAGTATTTGAGCCATTTTATACCACGCAACATAAAGGCATGGGACAAACGGGCATGGGCTTGGTGATTGCCCGGGAAATCGTTAACCAACATCAAGGCCTGATTGATATCGATGCCAACTATGAAGAAGGGTGTCGTTTAAAAATCAGTTTCCCTGTGCGTAGAGTTCTTGTTTAAAGAGTTAAGCTGATGGAACGGACCCAGTTAATAGAAGCGGAACTCAACACCCTGTACCTGATCAGTCAGGTGCTTAATAGCGCCCATGATTTGCAGGCCAAATTACAGGCAGTTCTGGAAATACTGCATAAAAGGTCGGGCATGCGTTCTGGCATGATAACGCTCAGGGAAATGGAAAACGACGGCATGATCGTCTGTGCTGTCTATACGGACGGGACGGGTAAACCGGCGCATCCCATCAGATATAATCCCGGCGAAGGCTTGATGGGCGCTATCCTGGATGAAGGCAGCACCATTGTGGTTGAAAAAGTATCCGAAGAACCCCGATTTCTGGGGCGTTTGGGCTTGTATGATCCAGACTTGCCCTTCATCGGCTCGCCCATTATGGTCGAAAAAGGTGAACTGGTCGGGGTGCTGGCGGCGCAGCCTGATAATGGCCTGTTTCTGGGTGAGCGTGCGCGGTTTATGGAGATGATCGCCAACTTGATCGCACAAAGCGTCAAGATGCTCAGGGTCATTGAGCGCAAGCAGCGCAATTTGGTTACCGAGCGCGACCAGCTTAAACAGGCGCTGATTAAAAACTACAGTTTTGAAAATATCATTGGCCATTCCTCACCGATGATCAAAGTGTTTGACTTAATTCGTCAGGTCGCCAAATGGAATACCACGGTGTTGATTCGCGGTGAATCCGGTACCGGTAAAGAAGTGGTGGCTAATGCCATCCATTTTAATTCCGGTTGTGCCAGTGGGCCATTTTTAAAGCTGAATTGCGCGGCTTTGCCGGATACTTTATTGGAATCAGAACTGTTCGGGCACGAAAAAGGTGCATTCAGCGGTGCGATTAATCAGCGTAAAGGCCGTTTTGAATTAGCCGATAACGGCACCTTGTTTCTGGATGAAATTGGCGAAATTTCCACCTCTTTTCAGGCCAAATTATTACGCGTGTTACAGGAAGGCGAGTTTGAGCGGGTCGGCGGCACACACACCATAAAAGTCCATGTGCGTATTATTGCCGCGACTAACCGCAATCTTGAGGAAGAAGTGACCGAGGGTAAATTCAGGGAAGACTTGTATTATCGCCTGAATGTCATGCCCATTGATATGCCGCCGTTGCGCGATCGAATTGAAGATATTCCGGAATTGTCTGACTTTTTACTGGGCCGGATTTCGCAGCAGCAAGGCGGTCGTCCTTTGGAAATCAAGGAAAGTGCCATTCGTATTTTGATGAAACACAGTTGGCCGGGTAACGTTCGTGAGTTGGCAAACCGGCTGGAGCGTGCGGCAATTATGAGTTCGAACGGCACTATTGACCGTGATGTGATAGTGAGTACCGGATTGGAAGATGAAATTAACACCGATTTCAGCCATAAATTTACCAAGCTACCGAGTGTTGATTTTAATGATGAAGCGCTGGATGATCGGGAGCGCGTTATTGCCGCACTGGAGCAAAGTGGGTGGGTGCAAGCCAAAGCCGCACGTTTGCTCAACATGACCCCGCGTCAGATTGCTTATCGTATTCAAACCCTGGATATTGCGTTGAAACAAATTTAACAACGCTCACCAGACGTTTATTTCTAGCAAAGTATTTGGAACTACCATGACCATTTTGTATGTGCAACATAACTATGCTGTTTTTGGCTTTGGTGAAACCCGACACGATGCCATTGTCATGGCCGCGCAGTGGCTAAAGGATGCTACCGGCAAACAGGGTTGCTCAGTTGATTATGCGGAGAGCTTGTTGGTCACATTGCCGAAATCTGGACAAATGACACTCTATGAAACGGCTGAAAACATTCCCGCCGATGCTGAAAACTGGGGCGGAGAAGAGCTTTTGGACTGGTATCATGATGTAGATTAAAGCTTGAATAAAGGCGTGTAAGCGCTTTAACGATTTTGACTATTTTTGGCCAAAACGCTGTTCATCCCACAAGTGTTTATAACTGCTATCCATGCGAGAAAGCCGTATAGCAACTTGATTGAGCTGGTTAAACTCAGGAAAACGGCCTTTTTTCCCTGACGCATACCAATGCTCCATTGCCGACGTTAGCCGCTGCTTTTCGTTGTAATCCTGGCTAATATTAGTTTTTAGCCACGCCATGCTGCTATCTGGAGTGAGATCGACAATGCGATAGCGTACGCTGTTATCAAAAATACGCACGCCCCCACCTTCTGCTACCGTTTGATAGAGCTTGATGGGATCGACCACTTCGATTCCGGCCAGATAATTGATACCGAAATTATGTAATTCCGGTAACCAGGGTACCGTAGGCCCCATTAACACAGTAGTTGCATGTTGTGACAACTCAGCAAGCCGGGGAAAGGTTTTGTTGGTGATGGAACTGGCAGTAAGAAATACCCAATCCGCAGTGGGTAATAAAAATTCGTAGGCCGGATCAGGGTAATCCGTGCCTATGGGTTGGCGTTCGATAATGCTCAGATCAAGTTGCCCGGCATAGCGCTCTATCCCTGGATAACGACCGATGACCACGACTTTTTTATCTTTGAGCTGCGGTAGAAAATGTTCGAATACTGCTAGATTGCTGCCGTCGGGTGGTGTCAGCAGAGTAATACCAGCAGGTAAAGATTGGGCATTCAGGCTGCAATTAATCGCTGCCATACCGACCGTCGCTTTATAAGGCTCCCAATCGTTAATCCAGCTTGCCAACTCGCCCAAGGTTTTGCCCACTAACGTACCTGACCAGGGCAACGTGCGTGTATACAGGCCCGGACTCATTGCCAAACCGATCTGTTCAGACTTACACACCGTCCACACCAAGCCAATACTTAACGCCTCTACTGGGCTTTCGCTTGCTGCATAATCCAGCAACAGCTCATAAATGCGCGAGGGCTTGTCCATCTCAGTCGCTGGGTATTTGCAATAATTTGACTTCAGCTTTAATGTTGTCCACTTTACCCCAAGCCGTAACCCCTTCAACAAACCAGGCCGGTTTAGCAGGATGGGTTTTGATTACATCATATTCGGCGTAAAAGCTGCCGTCGCTATTAAACTGGAGTCTACCGATACGCTGTTTTTTAAAGGCTCCGTACCAATGGCCTATTAAGTTATGCTGCCCCGTATAAGGATCTTTTACCAGTTCAAAACTGGCATCATCGTAGTGGGGATAATGTTGAATTTCCGCCATAGCAAAACCTAGTTTGTTAATTTCCTCAGTCAGCCGCTGACAGATAGCGACACCAAGGCTATGCTTGACCTGAATTTCATCTGCCAAACTAGCAGCTGAAGTCATCACCAAATATCGGCAGAAACCATCAGGCTGGCGACAGGTTCGCCGCCGAGCAGATGTTGTTCAATGATGGTTTTGACATCTTCCTTTTTCAACTTACCGTACATCACGCCCTCTGGATAAACCAGTACACTCGACCCCAGCATGCACGGCCCCATACAGCCGGTATTGGTCAAGGCAATTTTTTCAAACAAGTTGCGGTTTTGAATCTCGTTCATGAACTCATTCATGACTTCGGCACAACCGCTACTCGCGCATGAACCTCTTGGGTGTCCTTGCGGACGGTTTTGGGTACACACGAAAACATGTTTTTCGGGTCTGGGCATGACGTTACTCCTTAAGCAGCTTGTTTGTGTTCATGGGTAAAGCAATCTTTGGGACAGACTTTGGAGCAGGCTTCGCAGCCAATACAATCAAGGCCATTTTTTATGCTCATGACCATGCTGTTGTCATCGTCGTCCTCAAAATCACCATAATCGTCGTCAAAACTTTCAGCTTCCAGCGCATCGGCTTTATCAACCAAGTCGAACACATCGCGCGGACAAACTTTAAAGCAGCGACCGCAGCCGATGCAGGTTTTCTGGTTAATGTCAGTGACATAAGCCGGTGTCCATTCCGTGCCGCCAAAGGTAACGCCCGTTACAAATTCAGACATGACAACCTCCTCTTCAGGCCGCTTCAGATTGCGCGGCAATCAGTTTTTGGTTGGCTTCGTCCCAGGCTTTGCAGGCATCATAAGTGGCTTGCGCAATACCCAAAAGCTCACCGTAGCCCTCCGGTAAACTGTCTTCAATGAGGTCATGCAACACCATCGCTTGCTCATTGGCCAAGCGTTTGGTCTTTTTGACTTCTTTTTCCAGTTTTCTTAATTCTTCAGACATGGCCAGGTTCCCTTAGTCAGTGGCGGCAGCGTTGTATTTTTCAATTAAGCCCAAGGCTTTGTCGATGACTTTGTCGCTTTTATCGCACAAATCTTCGAGGCTTGAGAAACCAAAACGGTGGGTATCGCGCAATATCTTGTCGACCACAATTAACTTGCCGACCATGATTAACGCACGGCCAAAACCTTCGTGGCTAAGATGTACAATAGGTGCCGCCATCAGGCCGGATTTTTTCTCAATGAGCGTCGCCAATGAGTTGTAATAGGCTTTTAAACGGGCAATGGTAATTTCATCGGGATCACCAATCACCGGAATGTTTTTTTTACGGTCTTTCGTTAACACGATAGGGTCGATGATTTTCGCTTCAGACCAACCCTCATAGGTATCGTAAGTATCAATCGCGCGTAATTGCTTAACCATATCTTTGACAATGTCAGAGCCCAGATAAGTGTCGTCATCTTGTACAACTAATGCTGCTGCGGCCATTTTGTTTTCTCCGTTAAATAGTTACTTTTCTGATTCCAAAGCTGTTGTTTGGGGAAGGTGTGGACAGTTCATTCATCCCAGCCTTCATCCTCCATTTTTTTAAAACGATCAGGGTCGGGACTTTTATGCTGATTAATTGCTTTTGCCAACCAACTGGATGGCCCGGCTTTCATTTCATTTTGCAGATCAACGATTAAATCTTTAATTTTGCTGCCATCATGCACCTTCACAGGCTGTATATTTTTGGCAATCAGCTGGTTAATGGCCGAACCACCAATGGCTTGGCAATACACCGCCGCACAACCGTTAAGCAAGGCAATCTTGACTGATAGCTTATCTTCGTTGCCATCTTGACTGAGTTCGCCAAACTGCGCGGCTTCCAGCAATTGCGCGTTGTCCCTGTCCACCGCATAAACGGCGAAGGATTTAGCGGAGCCGAAATGTTGGTTTACGTTTTCCATGTCGGTGGTGGCAAACGCTATTTTCAAGGCAGTTTCCATAAATTTACTCTCATCTATGCTTGGCACTATGTGCATTCGTCTTGTTAATGACATGACAGCGGGTAGTCAGTTAATTCACTAGCCGGTTTTTGGGCGTATACGGAGCGGTAAACTGGAATTTCTTCATGCGAATAATTGATGACCAGATTAGCCAGATCAAACAATGTTTGCCGAGTACCGCGATAACCGATCCAGTTTTTTTGATAGCCGCCGATAATGTCGTAGAGCGGAAACCCTGCCCTTAAAATGGGCGTGCCTAGCCGCTCTGCGGTATCGACTGCATGGGAATTACCAATCACCAGTTGCACCTTATGGGTCTTGCCGATGAGTTCCATGTCTTCAAGGTCGCCAATTTTGATGCTGGCAACCGGAATTCGCGCCAATAACGGCACGTTGCAGGAGGTGACGGCCCCCACAACTTCCGCGCCCATTTCCTGAACCAGATCAACAAAGGCATTCAGTAAATCCGCATCGGCGGCAATGGCAATGCGCAACTGACCCAGCATGAAATGCGTATCCAGCATGGCATCCTGTAACTGGGAACGCTGGCGTTCAATGCGTTCAGGGACATCTTTACCGCTAATTTCAGCCAATGCGGAAATCAGCGCATCATTGGCTTTTAAGCCGTAAAGATGATCGAGAGCATAAGTCGGTACACCGGTTTTTTCTTCCAGTAATTCCGCCGCCTTGCTCAGCGATGCGCCGATAACCACTGT
>NZ_FUKJ01000305.1 GCF_900163745.1 Crenothrix polyspora | reverse complement strand
GACGACGTGCATCGTTGTCCCATTTGCTGGGGTAGTCTGTGGGGTAGTGCGAATATTTACAATGGAATCGTAACCGTTCACCTACCCCTCAAATTTAAGGCTATATTTTTAGGTTTTCATCAAAATTTGACTGTTTTTCGCAATTCGAAAATCAAATATCAATGACTTACGTAATGTTTTGAGCAATAAATCGTGTTCATAAGGGGGGTAGGTGAACGGTTACTCCTTGTGTAAGGCGGTTTGCTATCGCGAAACCACCCTACAAGCTGATTTACTGAACAGTAAAAATATGACTGCCAACCACGGTTTTGCGTCCATCTGGGGCATAGGCCGAAATCCACCATTCCGCAGAGCCTGGAAGAAGTGCTACCTTGCCTTTCGCTGAGCATTGCTCTTTAGAACACACGACTTGTTTTGCGGTCATGTACTGATCTACTCGCCCAGGAATAAGCGTACCGCTGGAATTGCGATTGTTGACCCAGATAAGATAACCGGCTGCTCCTTTAACAGGTGTCCAGGTATATGTGGGATTAGTTCCGGTTTTAGCCTGGTCTGCTGGAGAAATTTGGGCAAGTTCTGTCTGGACAGTGAAATGTTGGCTACCCACTACGGTTTTATGGCCATCAGCGAAAAATGCAGTGATCCACCAGTCCGCAGTGCCAGGCACTAATGCTACCTTGCCTTTCATGGCACATTGGCCTTTTGAACACCAAACTTGATCTATTGGCATGTATTGGTCTACCCGCCCTGGAAGAAGCTTACCGGTGGTGTCGGTGTTGTTGACCCAAATAAGATAGCCCGTAGCTCCTTTGACGGCTGTCCAAACATAAGGCGGATTGGGGCCTGTGGTAAATTGGTCTGATGGCGAAATTTGGGTTGGCGCATCTGCACCGCTACTGCCTACAAGTTGGTGCAAGGCCGCATCTACCTGGATGCGGGGTTTGGTAATGCCGTTGCGAGGATCCCGTATTGGGACACCTGTTTTTGCAAGCGCGTCCATGATTTCGCTCACTGAAGCGGTAGGCTTTGCCTGTTTTAAGATTGCCCATGCACCGGCCACATGGGGTGCGGCCATGGAAGTGCCATTAAACACGTCGAACAAGCCACCTGGAATAGATGAGCAAATAGAGGTATCCAACCCTTGAGCGAAACCTCTCGGAATAGACGAGCAAATAGAGGTACCCGGTGCCAAGAGGTTCAAAAAGGTAGCGCTATTGGAATAGCGGGTATCGACGGCATCGGCTTTGGTTGTTGCTCCGACACTTATGGCCGATGAAATACAAGCGGGGGCGGCCAAACCATCTGTAAAGCTAGCGTTGCCCGAAGAAATGACCGTTGCAATCCCGACCGAACGGAGATTGTCGATGGCGGTTTTCATCGCCGTATTGTGGGGGTCAAGGTCACACTCGCTTTGGGTTTTGTACTTTCCACCACCGAGACTCATGTTTACCGACGCGATTTTGTAGGTGTTTCGTAATTCTAGTACGCGGTGTAATGCACTGATGATGTTTGTGTCATAAAATCTAAGACAGGGAGCAGGGGCGGTGATGGGATCACCGCAAACGGTTTGATCGTCAATACGGGAAAAAACTTGAATCGCAATGATTGATGCCCCTTTGGCAACACCTGAGAAATCGCTGCCCGATCCGGCAGCAATCCCTGCCACATGAGTGCCATGTTCGCACTGGTAAACAGACACAGGACAATTAACCCCCGATCCTTGTGCGATAGAGGATTTAACCCCACCTGGACAAAGAGATTTTGACCCCTCTGTAGCGTCAGTAGTCGAATAGCAGGCTTCCGATACCACTTTGCCGGAAAGGAATGGATGCTTTTTATCCACGCCAGAATCGATGATCGCCACGGCCATGCCTTTGCCTGTATCTCCCGCACTCCAAGCTTTATCAGCGCCGATGAGGGGGATGCTTTGCGAAAGAAATGGCTCACTGAGCCTATCTTCTACAATATTGATGACCGATGGATCTGCCAATAATTTGTTCAATCCAGTCTGGTCTATCTGCATTCCCATAAAAGGAATCGTCTTGAATTCCGCAGTCACTTTTGATCTCGGACTTTTTACGCGAGATACCAGTTTTTTACGAACAACGGCAATATCGGAACGCTGTTGCTTTACAGAGGATGCAGCCATCAAACCTTCAGCGGCAAAAGGTACACGTAACCCCACGATGACACGCAGGCTACCTGACTTTTGCAACTTGGCTTTTAATGCCTGAATTTGTTTTTTCGTAGTTGAGTCCGTTTTGGCACTCAAGGCTGCTCTTTCTGGGCTACCTAAAATTGATCGAAAAGATTGCGTATTGACTGGCGCAACGGCAAAAGCGTGGGAAGCTGCTCCAGCCGTTAGCATGAACACCAATACAGGTTGCAAGAAAGTTGTGAGTTTCGTCAATGACGAGGTGTTGGAATGAGCAAAATACATTGAAGCCGCCTATTTGGAATAATAGTTTCAGTTTTATGTGGCCAGCTATCTGCCTGAGAGGCTTTAAGTCAGCTACCTCCAAAAAGTATTTGTGAGGTAGCCTTAAATGGCTGGACGCACTTTTTAGGTTTTCGCTTATCTATGTTGCTGCCATTTTGTGCCATCAAACCACCACAGCGATTTGGTCGTATTTTCTAAAGCGATAATCTTACCATTAACAAAATTTTGATAGGTATATCCCTTAGAAACGTAATTTTCACCAGATTTTTTACCAAAGTAAGCCAAATATTTTTTATAAAATTGCTCTATATCTGGATTATCAAGGGTATCTAGCCATTTTTTAATCTTCGAATAATAGCTTCTAAAATCGCTGTAATAACTTATTTGGTAATCACTGAGTTGCATACCCCATAATGTACCTTTCCAAATGGGAGATCCTTTAACTACGGAAAAAACGCCTGAACCGCTACTACCAAGCTCTACTCCACCAGTAATATACTCAATTATGTTAAGTAAATGTTTACTTGTGTCACTGGTTACGGATTGACGCAAGGCTGTTACCTTACCTTTGCTAACCATAGTATGATCCCTCATTGGATGATGTACCCCCCAGACCTTTTCACCGACTTTAATGACATCGCTCCACCCTATGAAAGAAACGCCATTAGGTGGCCGTGCAGTTAACTTAAGAAAGGCGGCATCCAGATAATTATTGGCCCACAGCAATTTGGCACCGCGGGTTATTTTGTGTCGCCTATCAGTGGCACGACTTCCACACGATGGTGCTTGGTAAAACCAGTGAAACTCAGCCGTGTTAGCAGTGGCTTGGCTGCTAATGCAATGGCTTGCTGTGGCGAACCAAGGGGTGCGCGTGGCCTTCTTGTCATTCAACAGCGTGCCGGTGCATGCACCAACAATTTCTCCATTTTCTATAAAGTCAATGAGTGCTGTTGCACTCGCGGCTTTTTGTAAGGCAGGATATTCATCAGCAACATCTGCACAGGCAAGATCATATTCTGGTTTTTCAGCACGCTCCACACTTTTTGGGGCTATTCCGGAAGAGCTGCCCTTGTTTAAATCTTCGACAATCACAGCAATGGCATCAACACTAAACAGTGGCACAGGCGGACTTGCATCATTGACGAATATTTCAAGATCGGCTTTGTTGCCATTGGTGCTCGGCAGCCAAATGTTGTTGTCATGGATAAAGCTATGGTCAATCGCTTCTAATGGCGCGGCATCCATATTGCCCTTTACGCGAAAGACAATGGAGGATATTTTTTGGCCAAGGATCAAATGGTAGCGCAGGCGTTTGGCTTGCTTAGAAACCAAATGGATGTGGGCGACATAACCGCCGTCTACTCGTTGCCAAGCTAATTGTGCAGCCGTTACTGGTGTAGGGAGCTGGTGGACAACACCGGTTTTATGGATGCCGGGGGTTGTTGGGGTTAGGTCAATGTGCATCGCGGGCAAATTCAAGTTGAATGCTTGCGTCCCTGGAGCTAAAAAAGCAGATGGGGCATTGGCGGCCTTGCCGAGAGTGTCATATTGCTGCACTGTGCCAACACTATCGGCATGTGCAGGTAGGGCAGTAAACAATGAAAATGCAGCGGCAAGTAAATATCTACGCTTGTTAATCCTGGATTTGGTAAATTTTCCTAATCCATGATCGGTGTTAATAGCCAGAGAAATATCACTTGTCGGCAATGTGTTTATTCCCAAGCTTGCGTACATAAGCTTGGTTTTCATTAAGAAAGCTTTCATTTTTATCCCCTATCGCTTAGCGATGTTTTTGAGGTGTTACGATCAGTGCATCTGTTTAATTATTTCAAGTTAGGTGTACTTTAGTTACAACAAAAAGCCAATCCAAGCTGTTGAGTCTAGGTGTATTTCAGAAATGCTTTTTGTTGTAAAAGAGTGTCCTCTAAAGTAAAGATGAATACCATAACCACATGGCCAACTCCGGTATTTGTAATGTGAACCCCCAGTTTTCCGTGGTGAAAGGCGCAAAGAACTAACGAAGCCGCTATAATTCAAGCCCAATACGGCTGCTTTAATAACGCCGAAAATCCAAAGGCTCAGCGACCAACCCAATTCCATGACAAAACACATTCTAGTTGTATTCACCGGCGGAACCATAGGCTCCACTGCCACCGAAGGCACAATTAACACCAGCCATAGCGCACCGTACCAATTAATCCAGCTGTTCCAGCAGCATTACCCCAATCATCAACACATCACCTTTACCGGTATTCAACCCCTGCAACTGTTAAGCGAAAACCTAGCAACACCCGCCTGGACAACCTTGATGACTGCGATTGAATCCGCACACCCCGAAAATTATGACGGTATTATCATCACTCACGGTACAGATACCCTAAGCTTTACCGCTGCTGCTTTAAGCTTTTATTTTCATGCGCTAAAAAAACCGATGTTACTGGTGTCCAGCAATTACCCGCTGGATAATCCTAAAGCCAACGGACTGGATAATTTTATCTGTGCGGTGGAGTTTGTTTTGCAAGTCAATGAGCCTGGCATTTTTGTACCTTACCGTAACCCAAAACAGACCATGCACCTACACAGAGGTGTGCATCTGGCGGCATCGTTACAATTAAGCGGCGATTTTTTCAGCGTACAGGGCAAGCACTATATGCAGTTTGCCGAGAATCGATTTTCAATCATCCATCCCAAAATAACCACGCCAACAATATCTGTACCGCTAAAGCCGGTTTTTTCAAACCAGATTCTGCTGATAAAACCTTACCCTGGTCTAAATTATGCCAACCTGTGTTTGGAACATGCTATAGCTGTCCTGCACGATTTGTATCATTCCGGTACAGCCTGCGCCACCCAGCAATGGGGTGATGATTATTCCCTGTCCGAATTTATCAAACGCTGTTTTGCGCGAAATATTCCAGTCTATATGGCACCCGCTATTAAAACTGATGATGCCTATCAAAGCACTCGCGCATTGCTGGAACTGGGTGCAAACATGCTATGGAACATGTCGCTGGAAGCGGCTTACGTGAAGCTGTCGCTGGCCTACGGTAACTTTACCGATGACGGGCAGATAGCCGATTTTTTAGCTCAAAATATTGCACTGGAATGTGTAAATTAGGCAAATTTGCCCACTGAAATCAACTGCCCCTGGCAGGCAGCCTACAAAAACTAACCAACGAAAGGCAAAAACAGTTAAAATGCAGGGATTAAACACATAATTCTGCACTAAAACAACAGGGTGGTAGCCCTTCCATGCAAACTAAATATAAAACTGACGATCTTCGCATTTGTGCCATCCAAGAAGTAATTGCGCCGTTTCAAGTGCAAGAAGAAATGCCTATCAGTGACACGGCGGCACAAACCACACAGGAAGCACGCCAAGCTGTCCACGCTATACTCACAGGCCAGGATGACCGGCTGCTGGTAGTGGTAGGCCCTTGCTCCATACACGATACCGAAGCCGCCAAAGAGTACGCACAACTGTTAAAACAGGCCAGGGATGAATTGGCGGACGATTTGCTGATTATCATGCGGGTTTATTTTGAAAAACCCCGTACCACTGTGGGCTGGAAAGGCTTAATTAATGATCCGGATATTGATTCCAGCTTTAATATCAATAAAGGTTTGCGTGTGGCCAGACAGCTGTTGCTGGATTTAAATACCATCGGTATGCCTGCCGCCACAGAATATCTGGATTTAATCACGCCGCAATATATTGCTGATTTGATTGCCTGGGGCGCGATTGGTGCCAGAACCACAGAAAGCCAGGGTCACCGTGAATTGGCTTCCGGCGTTTCCTGCCCTATCGGCTTTAAAAACTCGACTGACGGCACTGCAAAAATTGCCATTGATGCCATAGGCTCGGCGATGAGTCCGCATCATTTCCTGTCACTGACTAAAGCCGGCCACTCCGCGATTTTTTCCACGACCGGCAATCAAGATGTCCATATCATCTTAAGAGGCGGCAATGAAGGGCCTAACTATGATGCCGTCAGCGTCGAAAAAGTCGCCGAAAGTTTAAGCAAAGCCAATTTAAGAGCCAATATCATGATTGATTTTAGTCATGCCAACAGCCTTAAACAATGCCATAGACAGCTGATTGTGGGCGACGATGTGAGCGAGCAAATCGCTGGCGGCGATTACAGGATTATGGGCGCAATGATTGAAAGCCACCTTAAATCCGGCAGCCAAAAGGTTATTGACGGCCAGCCTCTCACCTACGGCCAAAGCATTACTGACTCGTGCTTAAGCTGGGAAGATACTTTCCCGCTATTAAAAACACTGGCTGCGGCAGTACAACATCGCCGGAGTTTTTCAGCATGATGATTTATATCAATGGCGAAGCGCACGAATTTTCTGACGCTATCCGTGTTGCCGATGTCATCGCGGCACAAGGTCTTACTGGCAAAAAAATTGCCGTCGAATTAAACCTTGAAATCTTGCCTTTTCAGCACTATGCCAGTCAACAGTTAGTCAATGGTGATCGTTTGGAAATTGTTCATGCTATAGGCGGTGGCCAAAATGACTCGTTTGTCATTGCCGGTACAGCTTATCAATCGCGCTTACTGGTCGGCACCGGCAAATACAAAGACATGGAAGAAACCCGTTTGGCAATTGAAGCCAGCGGTGCGCAGATTGTTACCGTTGCCATCCGCCGCACTAACATTGGTCAAAATCCTGGCGAGCCTAATCTGCTCGATGTTATTTCACCAGACAAGTACACTATTTTGCCCAATACCGCCGGTTGTTATACCGCTGAAGACGCACTCAGAACCTGTCGCTTAGGTAGAGAATTGTTAGGTGGTCATAAGCTGGTCAAACTGGAAGTGCTTGCCGATCAAAAAACCTTATTTCCTGATGTCGAGCAGACTTTTATTGCAGCCAAGATGCTGGTTAAAGAGGGCTTTGATGTCATGGTCTATACCAATGACGATCCTATTGCGGCGAAAAAACTGGAAGAAATCGGCTGTATCGCTGTTATGCCGCTGGCCGCACCGATTGGATCTGGGCTTGGCATACGCAATCCGTATAACATTTTAACCATTGTTGAAAATGCCAAAGTGCCTATTTTGGTAGATGCGGGTGTCGGTACGGCTTCTGATGCCGCGATGGCGATGGAACTGGGCTGCGCGGGCGTATTGATGAATACCGCCATTGCTGCGGCACAAAACCCAATACTGATGGCATCTGCCATGAAAAAAGGCATTGAAGC
>NZ_FUKJ01000302.1 GCF_900163745.1 Crenothrix polyspora | reverse complement strand
GAAGTGTTACAAACGGTCTACAAAAAAGGTGTGAAAATAACCAAAAAAGCTTTTAACCCTATCAATGACCGGATAATACGTCACCCTTTGTTGCCAAAATACTGCCTGACTATCCAACCACAACTTACATGAAAAAATGGGGGGATTTTTATTGCGTGTTGCCTAAACACAGTGAAATATTTTCCGAATATCAACGGTGAGTTATGCCACCGGCCTGTCTAATCATTTGTTTTCTGTTTCACTACCCTCTTATGGCTAAAATAGCCATATTATCAAAATAAATAATGAAAGTATCTGCAGAACAACTTTACGAAAAATTGGTAACCGACTATAAATTGATTGGCCAAAAAGGACAAATTACCTTTAAACTTAAAGATATTACAGTAGAAATTGAAACCAAAGACACTGTTGGAAATTTAATTCAAGAGTGGCTTAAAGAATGGATGCGAAGCGAAAAAATCGACTTCGAGGAAAATCCTAATACGCAAACATTTCCTGACATATTTTTAGACATGAAAGACCGTAAGAAAGGACTTCTCGAAATTAAAACTTTCGACTTTGATCGAGGACCCGGTTTTGACTTGGCGAATTTCGACTCCTACAGCAATTCACTTTTAACCAATTCATACCGAGTAGATTCTGATTATTTGATTTTAGCGTATCAAATGATTGGCTCGGAAATAACTATCAAAGATGTTTGGTTGAAAAAGATTTGGGAATTAGCAGGTGCAAGCTCAACTTATCCATTGAAAGTGCAAGAAAAGAAAAAAGTAATTTACAACATCAGGCCAATTATTTGGTTTTCGAAACGATCAAAATTTGGAGCATTCAAATCAAAAGAAGAATTTTTGAAAGCATTGAATGAAACCCGTTATCAATATCCAAAAACTCACCACGATAATGCACATTGGTTAAATAAAGTTATCAAAAACTATAAAGAACACACCGGCTCAAGTTTAGTAATCAACTGAGACTCTTTATAAAAACAAGCTAACCTTTCAGACACCGCAGTTACAACATTTACGGCTACCGTGTTTCCAAGCAAATCAAAACCTTCATCGATTGTTACAGGCATTTCGAACCATTCAGGGTAACCAAAAAGACGAAGGCCTTCACGAAGTGTCATTCTTCGTAACACTCGACCATCAGCGACGACCAGTCGAGCCATATCAGTAGCGACTAATGTTGGAGCTATCCCATCAGGATCTAACACTTTATTTATTTCATAACTCAATTTACCCGAAACAATGTTGTAGCCAGGCTTTAATTTTAGGTTTTCTAAACGAAAAGTTTTTGAACCCAACAAGGTATATTCGGTAACCAAGCTTTTTGGGTGTTCGAATCTTAAGTATTTTTTCGTTACTAAATCATCTAGCATTTCTTTCAACGTTGGCGAATCGTGAAACGTTTTTATTTGTTCTAAAGTTAACGGTATCCCATCCATCCAATCAATCCCAATTTCAGCAGACCATTGTTTTTTTCGCCTTTCCTTAAAAAGCTTATTCAACAATATTGCCTGTTCTTTCGAAACGGGTCCTTTCAGTTCAATATCCCAACTATGAATGTTGTTATTGCCGCCACGTTTGTCTTTAATTGATTTTCCAAATAATTCTTCAATCGAAAAATGCTGTAAAAGCAAATCTGCAAACTTGCTTTTCATTGACGGCAAGCCTTTTTCTAAAATAGTTTTTATATTTTTTCGTTTAACAGCAAAATCATTCAGTTCAATTTTTCCATCTAACGTGCCAACGATAAAAATTCTTTTTCTTGCTTGAGGCAAACCAAAATCAGCAGAATTCAATATTTTCCAGTTAACCTGATAACCGAGTAATTGCAGTTTTTCGACAATTATTTTTAATGTCCTGCCTACGTCATCGTTTTTATTTTCTACATCATGTTTTACAAGACCCTCAACATTTTCAAGAATAAACCCATAGGGTTTCTTTTCTGCAAGTATTCTTTCTATTTCAAAAAAGAGCGTTCCTCTTGTGTCAATAAAACCTAACCGTTTACCCCCTGCACTAAAAGGCTGACAAGGAAAACCACCCAGCAGAAAATCAAAATCAGGAATATCCTTGTTTTTTACTTTTGTAATATCTCCAACAATATAATTGTGTGAAAAATTGGCCTCAAGGACTTTCAAACCAAACGGTTTTATTTCAGAAGTCATAACGCACTCTGTTTTCAGACCGGTATTTTTAAATGCTTCTTCAAATCCAAGGCGAAGCCCACCAATACCTGCGAATAAATCAATAAACTTTACTGGTTTCATTTTATTTGATTTTAATATGTCGTGGGTTTAACTTTGAAATGCAATCGCAACACGTATAACCTGGGATATGTACGAACAAACAATCTACTTAACCGCCAACGGATTACCGTTAAATTGAATCCCCTCCCAACCAGATCGCATAAAATTACGGATATTCTGATGTCCCGTTCCTTCGGGATCAGTTAACACATCCTGCCGGTAATAATCGCCGAATAAATTCAGTGTTTGCTGCTGATTCAATTGATTTTTCATTGCAAACGCGAAGATTTTACAGGAACCTTCGTTAGTGCCCGAAGCGTTAACCAAATCACCATTACTGAATGCTACGGGATAATAGTAGTAGTTATCGGCAATCACAGCAATCGTCTCATTGAAACTGACTGCTTCATTGCGGTGTATTTTTTCGATAAATAAAGCGAGTGTCATAAAGGTTTTATTATATTTTTTTAATATCGCGGCGTTATCATTGCCGCAGCAATGCCGATACCCGCCTAAAATCAGGGTGCGAAGAATCTCTGATCCATTCAAACAGCACCGATTCGTAATTGATAATACTGACATCATGTTTTTGCAAACGCTGCACGGCATTAATATTATGCCGTGTTTTGCGTGAACAAATCGCATCTTCAACCACATACACATCATAACCGATGTGAAACAATTCCAAAGCTGTCTGCAAAACACTGAGATGCGCTTCCTGCCCTACTAAAACGATTTGTCGTCGTCCACTGCGCCGTAAAGCCATATAAAAACCATCCGCCGCAAAACAGGAAAAACTGGTTTTACTGAA
>NZ_FUKJ01000359.1 GCF_900163745.1 Crenothrix polyspora | reverse complement strand
TTTACCGAAGCCGTCAAAGGCCAATCGACCGAAGACCTGATTCCCGACATTATTCGCCAAAGTATTGCCATACTGCCTATTGCCAAACGTATGCGCTGGGGTAGCTCGAACACAGAATTTGTCCGGCCTGTACACTGGGCGGTTTTGCTGTACGGGGATAAAGTCATCTATACCGACATCCTGGGCTTAACAACCGGATCGACAACTCAAGGCCACCGTTTCCATGCACCGCAAAAAATCACCCTGGGCAAGCCTGAAGATTACAGCGACACCCTGCACCAGCAAGGTAAAGTCATTGCTGATGTTGAACAGCGCAAAGACATCATCCGCAGCGCCGCCCAACACGCCGCTACCGCTGTTAATGGCATCGCCCACATAGAAGAAGACTTGCTGGAAGAAATCGCCGCCTTAAACGAATGGCCAGTACCGATTACCGGCACGTTTGATCCGCGCTTTCTGGCCTTACCGGCAGAAGTGTTGATTACCACCATGCAAACCAACCAAAAGTATTTTCCGGTTAAAAATGCTGACGGTAGCTTGTTGGCGTATTTCATCACCTTCAGCAATATAGAAAGTACACACCCAGAATCTATCCAGCAAGGCAACGAGCGCGTGATTACCCCGCGCCTTACCGATGCCGAATTTTTCTGGAATCAAGACCGCAAATCAAGCTTGGCAGATCGCGTTGCCAGTCTTGGTACAGTGGTTTTTCAGGAAAAACTGGGCACAGTAGCCGAAAAAACCGAGCGTGTTAGTAAACTGGCTGAATTCATCGCCGCCCAGTTGAATGCCGATGTCACACTGGCCAAACGTGCCGCACTGTTGGCCAAAGCAGATTTGATGACCAATATGGTCGGCGAATTCGGTAATCTGCAAGGCATTATGGGGCGTTATTACGCGTTGGCAGACAACGAACCCGCCGAGGTTGCCTGGGCAATTGAAGAACATTACTTCCCCAAGCAATCTGGTAGCCCGACAGCCAGCAGTCAAATCGGCCAAATTATTGCCATTGCCGAAAAAATCGATACCTTAACCGGTATTTTCAGCGCAGGTCTGATTCCAACGGGCGATAAAGACCCGTATGCGTTAAGACGTGCCGCTTTGGGCGTACTAAGAACGATTATTGAAAACCAGCTGGTACTCAAAATTCCTGAACTGTGCGATTTTTCTCTGAGTTTATACACACACAGCTTTTCGCTGGCAGATACTAAAACCGCTGTGATCAACTTCATATTTGATCGTTTGAAAGGCTATTGTCTGGATCAAGGTTACACAGCCGATGAATTCGAGGCGGTGAGCGCAGTACATCCTGCCGAACCCTTGGATTTTATGCAGCGCTTACAAGCGGTACAAGCGTTTCGACAACGCCCAGAAGCTGAAAGTCTGGCCGCTGCCAACAAGCGTATCCGCAATATCCTGAAAAAATCTGAAGCGCCGATAACTGATAATCTTGCTGGCTTACCGGAAGCCGTGGAACAGCAGTTACTGGCCGCCGCGCAACTGGCCGCCAGCGATATTGCACCACTATTGGCCAAGCATGATTATCAAGCCACGCTAGATCGTTTATCGCACTTGAAAAATGATGTCGATGCGTTTTTTGATCAAGTCATGGTAATGACCGACGACCTGGATTTACGTGCCAAACGTTTAGGATTGCTATCACTCCTCTCTGAGTTGTTTTTAACCTGCGCCGATATTGCCAAACTGCAATCTTAAATCTAAATGATTCATGGATAATAATAGATTCAAGACACTAGTATCCCGCTTGGAAGTTAATGTAGAGACGCAAAATTTTGCGCCTCTACAGGACAACATTTACCGGAATGATTTTAGCGCATGAAGCAACAACGCTATGTATTATTGGATAGAGATGGTGTCATCAACCAGGATTCTGACCAGTTCATCAAGTCGCCGGACGAATGGCTACCCATAGCCGGTAGCCTGGAAGCCATTGCTTTACTCAATCAGCACGGCTATAAAGTAGCCGTCATCACCAATCAATCCGGCATAGCGCGGGGCTTATTGGATACTGACACACTGCAAAATATTCATGCCAAAATGCAGCGTATGGTAGCTGAGCAAGGTGGCGACATTGATGCTATTTATAGCTGTCCACACGGGCCTGACAGTGATTGCGATTGCCGCAAGCCCAAACCTGGCTTGCTGGAACACTTTGCACAAGAAAAACAAATCGACTTGAAAGACACCGTCTTTATTGGCGACTCCTACCGTGACATTCAAGCGGCACAAGCGGCTGGAGCAACCCCCATTTTAGTAAAAACTGGCAAGGGTGAAAAAACCCTGGCGCATCATCCTGACCTTAACATTGGAATTTTTGATAATTTATATGACGCAGCAAGACACCTCACCACAAGAAGACCCTAGACCCAAAAACCTGATTGGCTCAACACTGTTATTTATTGGCATTTTCGTGTCTGCCACCGTTATTGGCATCCTACTGATCACGGGATTGATTTTTCCGTTCGCATACCGGTGGTATATTGGCAGGCTATGGTGCTTAATTATTAGCTGGTTTACCCGCGTATTCTGCGGTCTCACCTTTACGGTAGAGGGCTTGGAGAATATTGACCCCATACGGCCTGTCATCTTTTTCAGCAATCACCAATCCGCCTGGGAAACCCTGGCATTACGGATTTTTCTACCACCACATTCTGTGGTCATTAAACGCGAATTACTGTACTTCCCAATTTGGGGCTGGTCTTTGCTAACGCTGAAATCCATCGTCATTAACCGTAAAAACCAACGTGCCTCATTACGGTCTTTATTGGAACAAGGTTCGCGTTATTTAAATGAAGGCTTGTGTGTGTTGATTTTTCCAGAAGGCACTCGCTCTGCCGCTGGCACGGTTAATAAATTTAATATCGGCGGTGCTATGCTGGCGCACAAAACCGGTTATCCGGTTATTCCGCTTGTTCATAATGCCGGTGATTTTTGGCCACGGTACAGTTTTTATAAATATCCAGGCGTTATCAAAGTCAAAATTGGGGCTATGATTGAAACCAAAGATCGCAAGGCTCAAGACATTAATGCAGAAGCTGAAGCCTGGATGCGCGAAAACCTGGAAAGCTTGCGCAACTAGACGATTCATGTCGGTTTAAATTGCTCCCTCTCCTGCTGGAGAAGGAGAGGGAGCATATAGCTCTTGCAACTTAGTGGTTTATTTAGGATGCTGATTGACAATGTTCCTTATCCCGAACTCAGGTCATTTAGATCTAAGCATATAGTTTTTCTTAAAATAATTATCTATTTTTTTAGACTTTTCTTTAATCGTGTCAGTGAAATTTTCGATTTTATCGCTTGGTGAAGTTAGCAGAGCCATATTATTAGGCCTGATAATTTGAGGTTTAATCAGCACTATTGTTTCTGTATTGACAGAGGAATCATCTTTTTTAGCAAATAGATAACTAAGAATGGGTATATCTTCCAGAATAGGCACGCCCTGATGATTATTACTCAAATCGTTTTGCATCAATCCACCGATAAAAATGGTTTGACCATCTTCTACTAATAAACGGGTAGTAACTTCTGTCGTTTTTTGATTAGGTACGCCCGTATCTTTATTAACTGTGCTTGAACTGACTTCAGGATGAATTTCCATCATAATACGGCCAAAACGATCAATGTAAGGAGTTACTTTTAAAATAACACCAGACTCCAAAAACTGAATATTTTCTGTCGTTACTTGATTAATGGTTGTTGTCGTTTTATAACCGGTGCGATCACCAATAATCACTTCCGCCTCCCTGTGTTCAAGGGCGAGTAATTTCGGTGTTGATAACGCCCTGACTTTGCCTTTTTTACTGAGTAAATTTAACTGAACTTCGATATTCTTATTAAAGTAATTAAAGAACAGTCCTGCAGGGCCTGCAGCAGAACCTATCGCTAAATCCAATGTTTGCTTACCTAGATTTTCAACCCCAAAATTGCCCGTACCTCCTGCTAAATTGGCGGTTTTAGTCCAGTCCAAACCAAATTTCTGGCTGTCATCCAATGTAATCGTAAAAATTTGTGCTTCAATCAATATTTGAGCGGGTTCTTGATCGAGTTGACCCAATATGTGGTCAATATGAGCAACAAATTCGGGCAAATCCTCTACAATCAAAATTTTCCGATCCTCAAGCAGATCTATTCTCCCGTAACGAGACAGATAATTTTTTAAAATAGTGGCTACATTTTTGGCATCGGAATACTGGATTTTATAGGTGCGAACTTCTTTAAAACCTTCGGCAATAGTCTTGCCTGCGGCATCGCGGGGGGCAATCAGATAACCAGTTTTTATGTGTTCTACGACATACCCGCCCGCTTCGGCTATGGCGTAAATCGCTTCCTCTACAGTGAGATCATATAAATTAACGGAAATGACACCTTCAACACCTTTAGCCAGCAAAATATTGACCTTACTCTCTTTCGACAGCATTTCAAACAGTTCGGTAATACTGGTTTCATTTAAGGAAATTGAAATAAGATTAGATTTGAAATTATTGGGTTTTTGCGCGTTGCACAAAGGCGCATATGCTACTAAACAGGCCAAGCACAACGTGGCAAATAGTGGACCTTTCAGATTAGTTGATTTCATTTTGCTTATTTGTTTCATCATCAATGGTTATTTGTTTGTGTTGCTTATTTTTGACGAATATAGCTGACCGTTCACCGACTTTAATCAGTTTATAACCATTGATGGTTTCGCCCAATTTGATCACTTTTCCGTTCACATTAGCCATTGAATTGCGTCCCGCCAGCAATGTTGCTTTCAATTGAGGTATCCAGACCGGTGGTTGTACAGGTGTTTTTGCAGTTTCTGGCACTGCCATGCTTTTTTGTGAAATAGCAGGTCGTTGAAAGGGATCGTGTAGCACTCGGATTGTTTGCACATATTCACTTCCCAATACGCAGAATGAGCATAGGCAGGCCAGAAAATACAAAACGCTTTTTCTCATGATGCTTCTGCAAACTGATAGGACACTAAAGTGAGGGTAAATCGCCTCATGACAGAATCCGGTTCCGGGATGAGTTCAAAATCCTTGATAACAATCGGGCCTAAATCATGTTCAATTTGATTGAGCCAGTCGAATAATTTGAAATAACTGCCCGTCACAACGACATGAAAAGGCAGTTCCTGAAACAGGAATATTTTTTCAATATCGCCAGGCTCCACGCTGATCAACTTGACATGATGAGACGCAGCAATCTTATCCATCTGGCCAATGACTGAGGCTATCATTTGGTTTAACGGCAACTTCTGGCTGCTGCCATGAAGCTGTTGATTGAGTTGTGCAATCTGCTGTTGAAACAAGTTAACCTGATCGCCTAACGGGACACCGGTTTGCAGTTCGGTTTCCAGTAAGGCCAGGGTATTGCGAGCCTGATTAAGCTCTTGTAGCGGCCGCTTCAACACGTACAAGTAGCCAGATAACAGCGTTAAAAATAGCAAAGAAAACAATAAAATAGCCAGTATCTGGGGTTTAACTTGTTTTTGTAGCGCCTTATACATGATCGTCCTTGAATTGATTATTAATAATCACAACAAGTTTAAACTCAACAACCTGGCTGCTGATGTAGCTTCTTAAACTGGTATTAATTACTTTAACATCTTCAATTTCCGGCTGCTTGACCAGATTTGTGATAAAACCCGACAGGCTGGAATGATCCAATGCCTGGCCGCTGATTTCCATGTGGGTATTCAGCTTCCATGCCTGCTGATTAGGGGAAGCACTGGTTTCTTGCGGAATAATGATGAAGTAACCCGTTTGTACCGTGGCGGGTTGTACCTGGGTTATTTCTCCGGCTCTGTTATACGACCATTGGGTAATCCAGACATCATTTTGCATCACCCGATCTACGGCCAATAAAATTTGCTTGGCAGATGGCCCACCACGTAAGCCCTCAAGAACCTCCAACTCTTTTCTTAGCTTAACTTCTTTAGCAACCAGTTCATTGTATTTTTGTTGTTGTTCGATACTCGTCTGCTTATCTTTTTGCAAGGCCGCTACTCTTACGGTGAAAGCCGTTGTTTTGTTAAAAATGACAAACTTTAAGCAAAATACAATGACCAGCACACTAACAAAAGCTAGGCTAAACTGGCGACACCAGCGTTTAATCTTAAGCCGTTCCTTATAACTTGCAGGAATCAGGTCTAATTCATGCATGCCTTGTTGTATCCAGAAACCAATATAAAATGATAGGTTGCATCAACACTGCCCACGTAACGCTAGACCCGTTGCGACCGCCACCCCTGCGACAGGGCCTAGATCATATAAAGCGTTCGATACATCATCGACTTTAATGCCGTAAAAGGGATTAATCGTTTTAACAGGAATAGTAATCAACCTATCCATAACATTATCAATACCGGACAAACGTGCCAAACTGCCCATCAGGTAGATTTGGTCAACTGCACCACCGCGTGTTTCCGATGCGATATACACCATGATATCCCTGATTTCGGTAGCCAGACTGACAAAGGAAGGGTTTAAAATGTCATAAATTGTATTTTTGATACCGCTATCATTGTCATCGTCCTCAATATCAACAAGATTATCCTCTATGGAGAACACAGGTCGTTTGGGTTCATCCAAACCATATTTATGCAAAACCTCCAGTGCTGTTTTAACCGGAACATCAAATGCCCTGGCAACCGCAGCAATGACATTATCCATGCCAAAATCAATTTTCCGGTCAAATATCAGCTCATTATTCCAGATGACGGTCAGATAACTTCTATTTGTACCAAAGTTAATGGTCAATACTTTTTGTAGCTGCTCAGGCATAGACATTGTATTGATAAGCCGCCTGATGGCAACCGGGCCAATTTCCAGGGCAACCACTTCCAAACCACAGTCCAATAACAAATCAAGATATTGCTCGACAATGTCCTGTTTGGCCATTGCCACCAGCGCCATACGATCATTCCTCTCGGCGGCATCCGGTTTAATCGGTACGTAATCAATGACAAATTCACCCAGGTCAAAATTAACGCGTCTTTTTAGCGCTAACAATAATGATTCCACATCATTTTCATTTTTACCGAGTTGATAATTAAGAAATAAAAGTTTCAAGAAATGCGATGGCACAGACGACACTACTTTTCGGCCAGTGAATTTGCGGCTTTTTAAACTATTTTTAACAAGTTTCTTAAAAGAATCCGGATTTTTCAATAAGTCATCAAAGTGGGTGTCATGATAATCAGAGGCCGCTGCATGAATAACGGGGTGGCCAGAACGAAAATCAATCTGCACCAGGTTCAATTTTTCCAA